>QHWK01000196.1 GCA_003223775.1 Acidobacteriota bacterium | reverse complement strand
GCGAAGATCCACTTCGTCGATCCGTCCGCGTTCGCCGAGAACGCCATCGGGCGGACGCCGAGGTCCATCTCGAGCGTCCACGCCGGCTGCTCGGTCTGCGCGTCGAAGACGTTGATCGACTTGCCGGCGATCGATCCGGCGACGACGTACTTGCCGTCGGGCGTGACGTAGGCGTTGTGGATGCTGCCCTTGGTCGGCAGCGTCTTCACGTTCTGCATCGACGCGGTGTCGATCACGTCGACGCCGCCGGGCGCCTCGATGATCCCCACGTAGACGCGGCGGCCGTCGCGGCCGACCGCGATGTTGTTCGGGTGGCCACTCAGCTTCACCTTCCTGGCGACCTTCAGCGTCCGCGCGTCGACGAAGTCGAGCGTGCTGTCGGCCTCGTTGCTCACGTAGATGCGGCTGCCGTCGGGCGCGATCGCCGCGCCGTGGTTCACCTCGATCCCCTCGATCACGCCGACGACCTTGTTGGTCGCGGGATCGATGATGTGCACGTTGTCGCCGGCGCTGTTGGTCTGGATGATGCGGATCTTCTTCCCGTCCTTGTCGGCGGCGCGCGGCGCCGGCGCGCTCAACGCGATCGCCGCGGCGATCGCCAGACCTCGACGTAGCGCTTCGGTCTTCGTCATCGTTCGCTCCTCGTCTGTCCGACAATCCACGCTTTCAGCGTCTGCCACTCGGGATCGCTCTGCGACTCCCAGTGCTTGCCCCCGTTGTGAAAGAAATCGCCGCCTGCCTGCTCGGCGAGCGGGTGGACGAGCAGCATGCTCTTCGCGTTGCCGGGCTGCGCCACGCGCTTCACCGCCTCGAAGTTCCTGCGCGACTGATCCTCGGTCCACGTCGACGCGCCCGCTGAGAGCGGCTGCAGGCGCAGCGGCGTGCCCGACGAGTGGCACGACACGCACCGCGCGTGGCCAGGGCGCTTCGCGAGAAAGATCGGCTGCACTTTCGCCTTGAACACCTCGTAGTCGAGCGACGGCGCGGACGGCGGCTGCGCCGTCCAGGCCGCGACGACGAGCGCCACCGCCGCGAGTCTCGTCACCACACGACCTCCTTTACCATGCAACCGCGTACGCGTCGACGCGCGGATCGGTGCCCGCGCTCAGCACGCCGGTCTTCGGATCCACGACGATCGCCGCGAGCGATCCCATCGTCCACGGCCCCGCGATGCGCAGCTTGTGGCCGCGCGACACGAGCGCCGCGCGGACGCCCTCCGGCACGCGGTTTTCCACCGACATCTCGCCCGGATACATCGTGTGCGGGAACGGCGAGGCCGGGAAGCTCCGCGTCGCCCACCGCGGCGCCTCGATCGCCTCCTGCACGTTCATCCCGAAATCGACGACGTTCAAGAGCGTTTGCAGCGTGCGGAAGACCTGATCGTCGCCGCCGGGGCTGCCGACGATCATGAACGGCTGCTCGCCCTTCATCACCAGCGTGCTCTGCAGCGTGCTGCGCGGCCGCTTGCCCGGCGCGAGCGCGTTCGCTTCGCCGGCCACGAGCGAGTAATAGTCGCCGCGGCAGTTGAAGATGAACCCGAGGTCCGCCATGACGACGCCCGTGCCGAAGCCGCTGTGCAGGCTCGGCTCGAAGCTCACCATGTTGCGATCCTTGTCGACGACGGCGAGGTAGCTCGTGTCGCCCTCGTGATCCGCCTCGCCATCGAGGTTGATGTGGAACGGCCGCGCGAGCGGCTGCGTGGATCGCGTGAACTTCTCCGCGACGCCGGGGCGCAGCTCGAGCGAGGCGCGCGCGGGATCGATCAGCGCGCGGCGATCGCGCGCGTAGTCCTTCGAGAGCAGCCCCTCGTACGGGATCGGCACGAAGTCGGCGTCGCCGAGGTACTTCTCGCGGTCAGCCATCGCGAGCTTCACCGCTTCGATGCTCGCGTGGATGTACTCGGTGCTGTTGTGTTTCATCGCCTTGAGGTCGTAGCCCTCGAGGATGTTCAGCGCGAAGAGCTCGGTCGGACCCTGGCTCGCCGACGGGTTCTTGTAGACGCGGTAGCCGCGGTAGTCGACCGACACCGGCGCGTCGAACTTCGCGCTGTAAGCCGCGAAGTCCTCGTAGCGGAACAGCCCGCCCTGCTCCTCGGAGAACTTCGCCATCGTGCGCGCGATATCGCCCTTGTAGAAGCGGTCGCGCGCCGCCTTCAGCGCCTCGCGCCGTCCCTTCCCCGCGGCGGCCTTCTCGGCGTCGACGAGCTTGCGCAGCGTGCGCGCGAGATCGGGGTTCTTGAAGAGGTCGCCCGGCTTCGGCGCCGCGCCGCCCGGGAAGTACACCTTCACGCTCGACGGATATTTCTTCAGCTTCTTCGACGTCGCGATCGCGCCGGCCATCCGCTCGCCGATCGGGAAGCCGTTCTCGGCCATGTCGATGGCCGGCTGCAGCACCTGCGCGAAGGTCATCGTGCCCCAGCGATCGAGCAGCAGGTACCACGCGTCGACGACGCCGGGCACGGTGCCCGAGAGCAGCGTGTCGCTCTGCGGCAGCGTGTTGTTCAGATTTTTCTGATACCACTCGATCGTCGCGAGCTTCGGCGCGGTGCCTTCCGCGTTGATCGACACGACGGTCTTCGCTTTCGCGTCGTAGACGAGGATCACGGCGTCGCTGCCGACGCCGTTCGACGCCGCATCAACGAGGCCGAGCACCGCCTGGCCGGCGACCGCCGCGTCGAACGCGTTGCCGCCCGCCTGCAGGATACGCTCGGCGGCGCGCGTCGCCTCCGGCTTCATCGACGCCGCGGCCTGCGTGCGCCCGCGGATCACCGGCCGCATGGTGCCCGTGCGTGCCTCGTCGGAGGGATCCTGCCCCGAGCTTCGAACGGTTGCGAGGACGCCGACGAGGAGAAGGCCGCCAACGACGAAAGACCGCGTCCGCATGAGACCTCCTGTTCAAACGACGCCGCGAGACGCCGGCGGCCTCTGGTAGCGCAGGACTTCAGGCCTGCCAACGGCCGCCGGGCAGCCCTGAGGGCGCCTACATTATCGAAGAATCAGTGGCGGGGCTAGTGCAACGGCGACCCTGAAGGACACCCGTAGGGCGACCCTGAAAGACGACCGCTGTAGGGCGACCCTTTCAGGGTCGCCGGGAACGTGTCAGCTGCCGGGGACGCCGTGTCAGTACCGGACGCGCAGCGAGAGCTGAATGCGGCGCGGCGCCTGCGCCGCCACCGCGCCGCCGAAAAACGGCGAGCTGAGGTTGCCTACGAAGTACGAATAGTTGACGTGGTTCAGCACGTTGAACGCGTCGGCGCCGAGCGTGAAGCTGTGCTTCCGGCCGGGCGCGGCCGGCAGCGTGAACTCCCGCGCCGCGCGCAGGTCCAGGTCCGCGAACCCGGGGCCCTCGAGGCTGTTGCGCGGCACGCCCGGCGGACGCGCGTTCGCCGTCCCGGTGTTGAAGCGATCGAGACCGGTCGTCAGCGAGTAGGGGCGTCCGGATCCGAGGCTCGCGGAAACGCCGATGGTGACGCCCGCGCCCGGCGTCAGCGCGCCGAACGCCTCGAAGCGGTGCCGCTGGTTGAAGTCCGCGCGCGCGTACTCGCTCGACAGATCGTACGAGTTCGGCGGCATCCAGCCGACGCCGCTCGTATCGTTGTACGCGCGGCCGAAGCTGTACTCCGCCGATCCGTTGAAGAAGCGCGTCACCTGGCCGCGCAGCGTGACCTGCATCGACACGGCGTCGAGCGTGCCAGCCGATTCGATCTGCCGCACGACGCCGTGCGCCGGATCGGGCCGCGCGGCGAAATCGGGCGGCGGCGGCGCGTTCACGATCGCGCGAGCGGAACATGGAGATGCCCTTCGATCCGACGACGTTGATGGCCAGCGCCGTCCGCGCGCGAAGCTGGCGCTCCACGCCGACGCTGTACTGCACCATGTAGGGAATCGTCACATCGTCGGCAAGGCGGACGATGCTTGGCTGCGCGCCGGACGCCGCGTCGAGGAGCGCGTTCGGGTACGCGGGATCGGTGACGACGGCGCGCTGCAGGTGCGCGCCGTCGTAGCGCAGGATGTCGAGAATCGGTCCGGGCCCGGTTCGATCGTAGAAAATGCCCGCGCCGCCGCGGACGACGGTTTTGCCGCTCTCGCCGGGCGCGTAGGCGAACGACGCGCGCGGCGCGAAGTTGTCGTCGTCGTGGAAGTAGTTCTGCCAGTCGTAGCGCAGGCCGATGTCGAGCGACAGGTTCGGACGCACGCGGATCTCGTCCTGCGCGAACAGGCCGACGACCTTCTCGAGAAACGCGACGTGCCCGTCGCCGCGCTGCGCGACGAGCGAGTAGGGCCGTCCGGCCGTGTAGTCGGCGAGGCTGGAGAAATAAAACGTGCCGCTCGTGTTCGTCCGATCGTCGAGGCCGCGCCAGCTCCAGTCGGGGATGTTGATCCCGGCCTTCACGGCGTGGCGTCCCGGAGACCACGTGACGGCATCGACGAGCGTGAAGTGGCGTTCGGTGCGCGTCTGATCGTTCTCGGCGCCGCCGCCGGTGAACGCGTCCTGGACGACGATACGCGGCGCGGCGCTCAGGCTGACGCGCGGCTCGTACTCGACGCCGGCCATGACGCGCACGTCGTGCAGCAGGCGCGGCGACAATACGGTCTGCTGACGCCAGGTGAGCTCGTCCTCGCGATCGGAGTGATCGAATCCCGCCTGCGGCAGCGTGACGCCGCCGATGCCCTGGCTGCGGTTGCGTTGGCCGAGATGCGAGAAGCGAAGCGACTGCGTCTGCCCCTCGCTCTGCTGATGGTTCCATGTCGCGGAGAACAGCTCGTTGCGCGACGGCGTCGGCGCGTTCGCCTGCAGCGTGCCGTCCGCCGTCTGCGCGAAGATCACCGCCTGGCTGTCTTCCGCGTCGTACGAACCGGACAGCAGAAAGCTCGTGGCCTTCGACCCCGCGAGCGGCCCGGAGAGCGTGCCTTCGAGGATGCGGCGCCGCTGCGGCGGCTTGGTGGCGGCGAATGCGTTGCGCGCGTAGAGCGCCGCATCGCGGAACCGCACGTTGAAGGTGCCGGCGTAGTCGCGGCCGCCGGGCCTGGTGACGATCTCGATCCGGCCGCGGCCCGGCCGCATGAACTCGGCGGCGTACGGATCCTGGTTGATCTTGATCTGCTGCACCGCCGACGCGGAGACCGCGAGCGCGTTCACCTCCACGCCGTCGACGAGGATCGTCGCGCCGCCGGTGCCGATGGCCGTCGAGTCGAGGAAGCGCGTCATCGCGCCGACGACGTCCTGATCGAGCACTGGAAGATTGTCGAGCGCGTCGGCGTCCACGGCGATCGCGTTGAGGTTCGCGGCGGCGGCCGCGCTCGTCTGCGCCCCGCCGGTCGTGACGGAGATCTCCTGCGTGACGCCTTCGATCTGCATCACGATCTTCGCCGGAGCGGGCGCGCGCGCGCCGACGCGCACGCGCTGCACGTTCGTCTGGAAGCCGGGGAACTCGGTGCGGATGTCGTACGCGCCCGGCGCGACGCGGTCGAACCTGAAGATGCCCGATCCATCGCTGACCATCGACTGCGCGCTGCCGTCCGCCGTCGAGACGAGCGCGACCTGCGCGCCCGGCAGCACCGCGCCCGTCTGATCCTGCACGACGCCCGCGACGGCGACGCCGCGCGCGCTCGCTTGCGGCGCGACGCTCAGCGCGGCGAGCAGCGAGAAGACGGTCGCGAGCATGGGAAAGTTATGGTACTCTGCGTGGCGACATGCGGTCAGCAGCGTTTCGCCTGACGACTGGCGCGGCTGCGTGGATTGCGGTCGCCGTCGCCGCCCTCCTTCTCGTCCGTTCCGAACAGCACATCGCGCGCCAGACTGACGCCCTTCGCGCCTTCGATCAACGCGCGCGCGACGCCTCGGCCGCGATCGCCGATGCGCGCGCCGCGCAGGAAGCCTACGTCGCGGCCGGACAGGGTATCGAATTCTGGATGCCGAGGGCTACAGCGCGCGCGGACGCGGCGCGCGCGGTGCTGGCGGCGCTGCGATCGGCGGCCGGTCCCGCGGCGAGCGCGGCCGTCGACCAGGCGGCGCAGGCGACGGCGGAGTTCGGCACCATCGACACGCGTGTCCGCGAGTACTTGCGGAGCGGCCAGCAGTTGATGGCGGGCGACGTGATCTTCACCGAAGGCATCGAGACGGCGGCCGCGGCCGGCCGGCAGATCGAGACGGCGCGTCACGCCGAGCGCCAGGCGTACGACGCCGCCGTCGCCGTTATA
>QHWK01000195.1 GCA_003223775.1 Acidobacteriota bacterium | reverse complement strand
GATCCGCAAGTGGATGGGCGACTCGATCGGACGCTGGGACGGCGACGCGCTCGTCGTCGACACGACGAACTTCACCGACAAGACGCGCTACCGCGGATCGAGCGCGGATCTCCACGTCGTCGAACGCTTCTCGCGCATCGACGCCGGGACGCTGCGCTATCAGTTCACGATCGAGGATCCGCTCACGTGGACGCGCTCGTGGTCCGGCGAGGAAGCGTGGCCGGCGACCGACGCGCTCACCTTCGAGTACGCGTGCCACGAGGGCAACTACGCGCTAGGCGACATCCTGCGTGGCGCGCGCCTGCGCGAGATCGAAAAGACGAAGCCGCAGTGAGCCGGCGCGCGATCCCCGGGCGCAGGCCCGACGGCCCCGAGGCCCCGCCCTAGCGCGGCGCTACCGCCGGAGCCGGTTTGGCGAACCTCGCCGCTTCAATCGCGACGTTCGGCTGCACCTCGGTCAGCTCGACGACATCGCGACCCGACACCCATGCGAAGGCCCACTTGAACGGCACCTTGACTCCGGCAACGTCCCTGTAATCTTCGAAGTCGATCTGGGTCGGCACCCGGCCCATCGCCGAGTTGGCGTAGCGCACGACGCGCGTCAGCAGGCCGGACTGCTCGTCGAAGTACAGCGTCGCGGTCAATCCTCCGGTGCCGGTTCCCTGAAGCACGTTGACCGGGCGACCGGCGATCTCACGGGGCAACGCCGCACGCCACTGGCTCAGGACCTGCTTGACTCGGCCGGGAATCGACAACTCTGCGTCCAGCCTGGCTCCGTCCAGCTCTCCTCCAGTCAACTCCAGCACGGGTACCGGCGTCACCGCGGACGCGAGCCAGCCGTTGTGGCCGTCGAACGTCATCGTCTTGTTGCCCAGATCCTGGTGGATGATCGTGGTGCGCTGATTCGGAGTTTTCACGTAGAGTTCGACCGCGCTCTTGAAACCTCCGCCGAACAGGGTGGCCGACCCCTTACCGACGAAGCTCGTGAGCTTCGCCAGGCGCTCGGCGCCGCCGACCGCCTGAATGTACTTGTCGAGAACCTTGTCGGGAGCGGGCGCGCCGGGAGCCTGCTGGAACAAATCATCGGGCGCCCAGTAGATCGGTTCGCCGTACACCACATCGAGCGTCGGCGTGACCTGGGGACGATCGCTCTGGCGATGGCAGGTCCAGCAGCTGACGACCTTCCGCCCCGAGAAGTTCGTTTGATTGATGGTGTTCACCATCTGAATCATCTTGCGCGCCGTGATTTTTCTCGGCGTGTCGAAGGCCCAGTCCGGCGCATGACACTCCAGGCAGCACATGCTCGTAGCGGCGGAGAACAGCCCCATCGCGCCCATGAACTCATCCACCGGAATGCCTTTGAGCAGCTGGACGTTCTTGAAGGCCTCGTCCGACAGCTGCCGCTTCGGCGATACCGACTGCGCTCCTGCCTGCACGTACCCCGGAAGGCCGCACGCGGGCGAGAAACCCGCGAGCTGCTCTGCGGTCGTATGCGAAGGAGTGGCCGAAGCCGTCGCCCATTCGCCTCGATCCGATCTGCATGGTGTCTCCTTCTTCGTCGACTCTCTCTACGCAGAGAACCCAATCCAGCGTCCGCCAGCGCCCACGCCGAACCAGAGCGTCAGCGAGACGACGGCCACGACCTTCAGCCACACGGGCTTCACACGCCCTTCGCCCGCCAGCGCGACTTTCGTTCGCACGGTGAACGCGAAGATCATCGCGAGCAGGAGCGACGACATCTTCACCCAGAACGCCGTGCTCTGGTAGCACTTGATCGGCTCGGAGGAGAACAGCAGCACGCCGGTGACGAGCATCACGAGGAGGCTCGACACGAGCCACGGATGCGCCTCGCGCGCCACCCGGTCGATCGGCTGATCGCGAAGGCCGAGGCCGAGCAGCCGGAGGTCGAGCATGAGCACGGCGCCGCCGATCACCGCGAGCCCGAGCAGGTGCACCGACTCGATCACCGCAAACGCCCACGACGACCGGCTCATCGCCTGGCCGACCGGCGTCTCCGACACCCACTGACAGAACGACAGCAGGTTCATCTACTGCGCTCCTTCGTCCGGGACGATGCACCCAGCCAGCGTGTTGACGATGCGAGAGTGCGGCTGCTTGTCACAGTCGAACCAGTTGTAGGCGATCATGCGGCCGCTCACGACGACGACCGTCCAGAGGACGAGCGATCGAGCGCCGGCGAGGCGCGCGGCGCGTGGCGGAACCGGATCGCGGCCCCACTGTTCGATTGTCCGGTCGATGCCGCGGTGAAACACGAACGCGTTGAGGCCGGCGAGCACGATCGTCGCGGCTTTCATCCGGAACCACAGGCTCTGATACGAACGGACCGGCGTCGCGTAGAACAGCAGCACGCCGGTCGTCATCATCACGACGAACCCGCCCTTGATCCACGGGCCGAGCCGGCGCTTGAACTCGGAGCACGGCACGCTCGTGAGCGTGATGCCCAGGAGCCGAAGGTCCCACATCACCGCAAGCCCGACAAATACGCACAGGGTGAGCACGTGCGCCGACTCCACGAGCGGATACGCGTACCAGGACTCGCGCAGAGTGATACTGCCCGGCGTGGCCGCCAGCCACTGAACGGACGGCAACAGAGACATGGGGTCCGCGTATTATACGGGCATGCGCACAGGCATGCGACTCGCCGGGCTCGTGCTGCTCGCGGCTGTGCCGGCCTTCGGCCAGACCGCGGCGCAGCCGATCGGCACCATGAGCGATCTCATGGTGAAGATCATCTATCCGTCATCGGACGCGATCTTCTACATCACGACGCGCACGCCCGCCAGCGAGGCCGAGTGGGGCGAGCTGCAGGGCAAGGCGCTCGCTGTCGCCGAGTCGGCGAACCTGCTCATGATGCCCGGACGCGCGCGCGACCAGGATCGCTGGATGGCGGACGCGAAGCTGATGCTCGACGCCGGACGCGCGGCGTTTCGCGCGGCGCGCGCCAGGGACGTCGCCGCGCTCGAGGCGGTGAACGATCAGCTCTACACCTCGTGCACGAGCTGCCATCAGCACTATCGTCCGAACTACGGCCGCCGCGCGGCGCCCGCGTCTGCGCCCGCCGAGACCGCTGCTCCGGCCGCTGCCGCCGCCGCTGCGGCGCCGGCCGCGCCCGCGCTGGACGGTCGATGGAAGTTGATCGCGGCCGAAGATCTGCGCGCCGACGGGAGTGTGGCGCGCCTGCCATGGGGCGCGCATCCGGCTGGATCGATCGTCGTCGATCGCGGCGCGTGCTACGTGCAGATCATGTCGACCGACACGCCGTCGTTCGCCGCGGGCGGCGCGCCGCCGACCGACCAGATGAAGACCGCGCTGACCAGCACCTACATCGCCTACTCGGGGCCGTGCGTCGTCGACGCCGCGGCCGGCAGCGTCACGCTGAAAGTCGACGCCGCCTGGCGGCCCGACTACGTCGGCACGGAGCAGAAGCGCTTCTATCGATTCGAGAACGGCAGACTGATCTTCGGCCCCGCGCCGAACACTCTGCGCGGCGGCACAGAAACGCTCACGCGCCGCCTCACCCTCGAACGCGTGCCGTAGCGGACGACGTTCGACGTCGTCCGTTTATCGTTGCTGCTCGCCGGCCCGCGAACCGCGGAGGATCCCGGTCATCGCGTAATTCCCCTCGTGGCACGCGTACTCGTACAGGCGATCGTCGGTCTTCGTCATCGGCAGCGCGGCGGACCACGGCTTCGTGAACGACGCGGGATCGTCCACGGTGAACTCGTAGAGCAGCGTCCTGGGGCCGGTTCGCGTGAACCGCTCGACGAGGCGCAGGCGCTCGCCGGATCCCCGCACGGTGGTCTTGTTCGTGAAGTTCGTCGTCTCGACGACGAGTGCGTCGCCTTCCCATCGGCCGCGGGAGTCGCCGAGCAGCAGGCGGATCGACGGCGGCACGTGCGGGCGGCCATCGAGCGGCACGACGCGCGCGTCGTGGATCATCTCGTTGTGGATGACGACGTGATCGCGCGTCTGCAGGATCTGCACGTAATTGTTGTAGGGCCCTGAGAGCATCGGCGGGCCCGCGTTGAAGAGCAGGCAGCGCTCGCCGAGCGATCGATCCTCGGGGCCGTCGGCCGGGTGGAGGCGCCGCGCTTCCGCGCGCGCGGCCGCGCGCGCCTGGCCGTCGGCGGTGAGCGGCGGGATGCGGCCGTCCGGCGGATCGACGATCAGCGACGTGCGCACCTTGCCGTGGACGCGCGCCGCATGAATGCCGCGATCCCACCAGAACTCGTTGTACGCACCGGCGACGTCGGCGTCGGCCGACTGCTCGCGGTTGTCGCGGTTGTTGCGCGCGATTGTCCGCTCCTCGAACGCCTTCGCTTCCGCGTCGGTGAGGGTCTCGCGCCCGGCGAACTCCGCCGGCCGCTCGAATGGCGTCAGCGTGGAGAAGTTCCAGACGCCCTCCAGGTCCGGCGGCATCTTCGATGCGCTCTGCGCGGCGAGGAGCGACGACGCCGAGAACCCGGCAGCGAGGATGAGTGCGAAGAATCGGCCAGCCATCGAACCTCCCGCACAGAGTTAGATCGCCGTATGCTATCAGAACGCCGTCAGTCGAGCGGCGCGCGCAGCACTGCTTCGATCTTGCTCATCACCGTCGGCCAGCGGTACTCGCGATCCACGTAGGCGAGGCCCTGGCGTCCGAGCTGGCGCGCGTCGTCGGGACGATCGAGCAGGTAGTCGAGCGCCGCGGCGAACTCGACGGCGTTGCCGTAGTAGAGTCCGCCGTCCGCGCGCTCGACCTGGCCGCGCAGCACCTTGCAGCGCGCGTTCACGAGCGCCGGCACGGCGAGGTTCCACGCCTCGAGCAGCACCATGCTGAGGCTCTCGAACGGCGACGGCATCACGAGCGCCGCCGCGTGCGCCAGCAGCGTATCCCGCAGCGCGTCGTCCACGAAGCCGAGCGGCCGCACGAGCGGGTGATCGGGAATCGGCATCGAGGCGGGCCCCGCCATCACGAGCGGCACGTCGCCGCGGTGCTCGGCGTATCGGAGGAAGTGGCGCAGGAGCGTGCCGCACCCCTTGTTCGGATCGATCCGTCCGAGATAGAGCAGGTAGCGATCGCGGATGCCGCGCGAGTCGAGCGCCCGGCGATCGGGACGCCGCGCCGCCGGGTCGAGGCCGCAGCCGACGATTGCCGACGGCCGCCGCGCGCGCGCGCGCGCGCAGACGAGCGCTTCTTCTTCCGGCGTGAGAAACAGAAAGGCGCGCGGCAGCGCAAACAAGCCGCCTACCGCGTCGACGTGAATGAGCGGATCCTCCTCCGCCGTCGGCACGAGCAGCGCGCGATCGGCGACCAGCGGCAGCCCGAAATAGGTATTCGCGTACCGGTAGGCCCAGAAGAGCACGCGATCGTACTCGCGGCCGTGCTCGGCGAGGTACGCGAGGAGCGCCGGCGCATCGGGCCCGTTCTCGCGAAACCACTGGCGCTCGTCGTCGGGCGTCGCGCCCTCGGCGAACACGCGGTCGCCGATGTCCATGAAGCGCTGCATGCTGCGCTCCCGCACGACGGGGAACCGCAGGACACGCAGCGCGCCGTCGCGCGATTCGCCGGCGGGATAGTGATTCCGCCAGGTGATGTGATCCTTCGCGCAGGTGGTGACGATCGTGACGTCGTGCGCCGGCGCGAGATGCTGCGCGACGAGCCGGCAGTGCCCCTCGGATCCACCGGCGATGTCGGCGCCGAACCGATGCACGACGCACGCGAGCTTCACACGCGGCGCTCCGCCCGCGCGCGCGGACGACGGTTAAAAACACAAACGGACCGGATGCATCGTTTGCGTTTGCAGCGTTCTTTCCGTTGCGCAGGCCCGCTTCGCGGGCCGTCGCGCGCACCGTCTCTTCGCGTCACGCCGTCTTCGTGTCTTCGTGTTCTTCGTGTTTTCGTGGCTTCGTCGCGCGCCATGCCCGCTACGGCGCGTCGGCGCGCGCGGCGAGCGCGCGGCGCAGCCGCGCGTTCTCGAGCGCAAGCTCCTCGATGCAGGCGAACAGCACGCGGTTCAGGCGATCCTGGCGGCGGAAGTTCTCCTGGCTGTACTCGAAGAGCCAGCGCGTGAGCGGCAGCAGGACGCGGCGCTTGGCGAGCAGGATCGCGCGCCCGAGCGCCGGCCGATGCGTCGAGAGCTCGAGATGGGTCTTCAGCCGCCAGTCGACGTCGCTGTCGAGGAGCTCTGGGAGCAGCGTCGCGTCGAGGTTCCGCTCGTCGACGGCGCGCGCCAGCACGGCGTGGACCGCGTCGAACAGCGCTTCGTCCTCGTACTCCGCGGCGCCGCCGCGCTTGATCAGATGGCGCCGCAGGCGCGTCCGGACGTCGCGCTCGATCTCCCCCATCACCTCGTCGACGCGCAGCCTCGCCTCGGGCACCGCGTCACTTCGCCGAGAACGCGAGCAGCACGTTGCCCGCGATGCCGCGCCACAACGAGTACCCCGAGTTGGTGACGACGATCCCATCCGCGATCGCCGGACCCGCGCCGTCGATCGATCCGCCCTTCGCCGGCACCTTGTTCACCGTCTCGTAGTCGCGCACGGTGTTGAAGTCCCAGACAATCGATCCGTCCTTGGTCGAGTACGCGCGCAGGTGGCCGTCGACCGAGCCCGAGAACACGACGCCGGGAATCACCGACGCCGGCGCCGACTGCGCGCCGGTGCAGCCGCGGCCGGTGTTGCATTCGAGCTTCGGCGCCGGCGTGTGCCACAGCGGCTCGCCCGTCCCGAGCTTCAGCGCGAACAGGCCGCCCGCGTCGCCCGGCGCCGCGAGCACGTCCGACACCGGCACGTATGCGGCCTGATCGTCGGCGGCCGATCCCCATTCGACGCCGCCGAGCGCTCCACCCTTGCCCGCCTGGAACTTCCAGATGGTCTTCCCCTCGTTGTCGGGATCGAGCCCCCACACGGTGCCCGACTTCTGCCCGATCACGAGCACGCGCTTCCCGCCGCCGAGCGTCCGCAGGATTGGCGCGTTGCCGAAATCGAAATCGGGCCCGAGATCCTTCGGGCAGTTCTCGTTGGTGCCGCCGGGACGGCAGCCCACGAGGAATGCGTCGGCGGAGGTCGCCTGGTTCCACCAGACGATCTTCCCCGTCTTCAGATCCATCGCGATCACCGAGTCGCTGGTCTTCACCGCGGGACCGGTGTACGAGTTGCCGGTGCCGATGTACAGCACGCCCTTGCGCTCGTCGATCGTCGGCGCGCTCCACACCGCGGCGCCGGCCGGCGCGTACAGCGCGGTGCCCTGCGCGTTCTTGCCGACCTGCTGCGGCGTTTCCGTAATCGTGTAGCTCTTCCAGATCTGGCTGCCCGTGGCCGCGTCGAGCGCGACGACGCTGCCGCGGAAGGTGCAGCACTCGTAGGTCGGCTGCGCGGCGGGCGCTTCTTCGATCGACGACACCGGCACGTAGAGCCGACCGTTGGCGAGCGTCGGCGCGCCGGTCACGCGCGCGAACTTGTGCTCGTCCATCTTCTTCTTCCAGATCGGCTGGCCGGAGACGACGTCGAGCGCGTAGACGTTGGCCTTGAGGTCGCCGACAAACACCGCATCCTTCCCGCCGACGCGCGCAACGGTTGGCGCCGATCGGATGCCGCCCTCCGCCTTGAACGCCCAGTAGGTGCAGCCGGTGTCCGCGTCGAGCGCGTAGAGCGTGCCGCTGTCGCTGCCGACGAACACGCGGCCGGCGACGATCGATGGATTGCCGTACGCCTGCGTGCCGCCCGGAAATCCGAACGCCCATTTGAGCTTCAGGTTCGGCACGTCGGCGGCCGTGAGCCCGGGCTTCGGCTGATAGCGGCTGTTGGTCGCGTCGACGCCCCATCCGTTCCACGACGATTTCCCGCCGAGGCTGCCGATCGGTCCCGGCTTCGCCTGGCAGAGGCCGGCGTTCGGCGTGCCTTCCGGCCCGCTGAACGGCTTGCCCGTCAGATGCACGGCGAGCGCGCGCCGATCGACGGCCGAGAGATTGATCGCCTGAAGCGCCATGCTGCCGCTCGTCATCGCGATCAGGACCGCCTCCGGCGTGCGGTCCTTCAGCGCCTCGCGCGACGGCGTACGGCCCTGCGGCTGATCGTGGCAGCTCGCGCAGTTCGCTTTGTAGAGCGCTTCGGCGTCGGGCGTCTGCGCAGCGGCCGCCACGCCATGCGCGATCGCGCAACCGGCCGCCACCGCGACGATGGTGCGCAGCGCCGCGCGAGACGCGCGTCTCCCCAATCCCGAATCCCGAATCCCGCTCGTCGTCATTGTTTCTTGGCCGTGAACGTCCCGTCGCCGAGGCCGGCTATCGAGACCTTCCCCTTCATGGCGTCCTTGTTCTCGGCGGTGCCGGTGTAGGTGCACTCGAGGACGTTGCCCTGGACGTCCACGGTGAACTTGAAGCTGACGTCCTGCCCCTTGACGCTGCCGGCGAGATCGGCCTCGCCGAGCTGACCCGAGTAATGGCCGGTCAGCTTTTCGCCGTCCTGCTTCAGCGTGATCGTCGGCGTTCCCGAGCCCGCCGACGTCTCGACGGCGAACGCCCACTTGCCGGTGACGTCCACCTTCGACGCCTGTCCGGCGGCTGCCGGCGCCGCCGCCAGCATCGCGGCCGCCGCGATCATCGTCCAACGCGTAGCGCGTGATCTCATGTCTGGCTCCCCTCGCGTTATCGATTCCCGCCGGTAGCGCAGGCCTTCAGGCCTGCCAACGGCCGCCGGGGCAGCCCTGAAGGGCTGCGCTACCGTTTCTTCAGCTCCGGCAGATCCCGATCGGCGTCCTTCCAGTACTGCTCGAACAGCGCCCGCTCGCTGCGCGCCGTCTGCGCGTCCCCGTTGTGCTCGGCGACGAGCATCAGCGCGTAGTGCGTGCCGGCGTAATGCGGATCGTGATCGCGCATCTCGTCAGCCGTCCATGCGGCGAGCTCCCAGTCGCCGACCTCGCGCGCCGCCTTCGAGATCGCCTCGAGCGTGAAGAGCGCCTGCGTCCACGCGTCGGGCCCCGGCGCCGCGCGCGCCTTCTTCGCGACCTCGCGCAGCATCGAGCGCCCCTTGTCGCGCTGCCCCGTGCGCAGGAAGAACTCGGCCTGCAGCGCCTGCAGCGGCGCGGCGACGAGCCCGCCGGCTTCGGCGCCGCGAACCTCGCGCAGCGCCGCGTTCGCCTCGTCGGCCGCGGCCTGGTACCGGCCGAGCGCGAGCTGCGCCTCGCCCGCGGCGACGTGGCCGGCCGCGCTCACGACCGGCGATCGATGCGACGCCATCGCGGCCGCCGCCTCGAGCGCCTCCTGCGCGCGTCCGCGCGCGACGAGGAACAGCGGCCACGCGCGCGTGTTGAACTCCTGCACCACCAGCGGCGACCTGATGTCGAACGATCGGCGCAGCAGCTCCTCGGCCTTCTTCATGCGGCCGACGTACTGATACGACGCCGCGAGCAGATCGAGGTTGTGCTGATAGTGCCAGTCGTACTCGATCGGGATCCGCTCCGCCTCGAGATACGCCGACTCCAGCGCGTCGGCCGCGCTGAACTCCGCGATCGCCTCGTCGATCCGTCCGGTGCGCCGCAGGTTGTGCCCGTGCATGTGCCGCGCGTGCGGCACGCCGGGCGCCATCTTCGCATAGGTGGCGCTCTCGGCGAGCGCCTGCGCGATCGCGCCGCTGTTCTCGTAGGCGTGCGCGAGGTAGTGGTGCCCGGCGAAGTGCCCCGGCGCCAGCGTCAGCGCCCGCTCGTAGAAGCGGGCCGCCGCCGCCGTGCTCCCCTGCCCGCGCTCGGCCGGATCGGACGATTCCGCGTGGCCGCGCTGCAGCCACAGCTCTTCGTCCTGCGGCAGCGCCGCGAGCGCCGCGTCGAGGGCGGCGCGATACGCGGCGAGCTTCGCCGCATCGCGCGGCGCCGCTTCGGCCGAGGCCTGCAGCGCGCGGAGCTCGATATGTGTCTTGTCGTGTTCGCCCGCCGGGAGCGTCCGCGCGCGATCGAGCGCGGCGCGCGCCTTCTCCGGCGCGTTCAGCTCCGTGTACGCGATCGACAGCTCGGCGTGCGCGATTGCGAGCGCTGGATCGATTCGCAGCGCCTGGTTGAACGATCGCGCCGCTTCGATCCAGACGTACGAGTGCAGGTACGCGAGCCCCTGATCGTAGAACGCCTGCGCCTCTTTCTTCGTCGTCGAGACGACGTCGTGCGCGGCGCCGATGCCGGTGCGCAGCGGCACGGGACGCTCGGCGACGTCGACGACGCTGAACGCCAGCGCCAGGACGAGGCACGCTGTCACGGTTGGATCAGTTTACCGGAAAGAAAAGAGGGCGGCAGGCCATAGCCCACCGCCCGCGTGACGACGATCAACGCAGCGACCGCAGAACCTCGCAGACGTCTGTCTTCTCTGCGCCCTCTGTCTACCTCTGCACCCTTGGCACGGTTCGGTTTCAGAAGTCGAACTGCGCCCCCAGCTTGAAGAACCGCGACTGCAGGACGTTGGTCGGCCGCAGCCACTGGCTGCTCGCCAGCGTCGAGAAGGTGTTGGTCACGGTGAACGGCCAGTTGCTGTTCAGCACGTTGTACGCGTCGAAGTCGATGCGGAAGCGGTACTGCCCGAACTTGAACCGCTTCGACGCGCGCAGGTCCACCTGATTCAGGTTGAACTGCCCGTACTGCGTGCCGGGCTCGATCAGGCTGACGATCTCGCCCGACGGACGGCCCGCCGAGAGCGGACGGCCGAGCGCCTGCGTCACCGTCGCCGCCGGGGCCGTCCACGTCGCCAGAATCGCCGGGCCCGCGCCGCCGGTCTGGACGCCGCGCGTGAACTGATAGGTGCCGCTCAACTGGATGTCCAGCGGCAGCGTGTACGAGCCGAGGAGCTTCGCGTCGGGGCGGTACGGATACTCCTGATGGCACGCCTTCGTGCCGTCGGGATAAATCTCCGTGAGCTCGGTCGCCGCGTTCGCCGTGCCGACGCCGATGGCGGCCGCGGTGCCGTCCAGGATCACCGACTTGATGCCCGCGTCGACGAGGTTGCACTCGTCGAACACTCGCCGCGTCGCGCTGATGCCCGCCTGCAGGAACGCGCCCTGCTTGAAGCGCGCGATCAGCGACAGGTCGTACCCCTGGTAGATGTTCGTCTCGCCGCCGTAGTTCCTCGAGAACGTGAGCAGGCTGCTCGGCGGCAGGCTGAGCAGCGCCGGCTTCAGATCGTAGAGTCCGCAGACCTGATAACCGCCGCCGCCGGGCAGGTTCGGATCGCTCGGCGCCGTAAGGCAGAACGGCCCGTCGTAGCTGCTGCGATCGTACCGCTGATCGACGGTGACCGTCTGGTTGCCGAACTGCCGCCGGTACCAGCCGCCCGAGATCGACACGCGCGGCGCGAGCTCGTGCTGCGCGCTCACGGTGTATTCGAGGTTGTAGGCGCGCGCGAACCAGCCCTCGAGCACCTTCGGATCGGTCAGCGTCGTCGATGCGACGTTGCGCCCGAAGTTCGGCGTCGCTGCCGACGGCGAAAGCTCGCCCGGCTGCAGGTTGCCGTTGGCGTCGAACGGCGAGCCGTTGCCGTCGAGGTCGCGCCAGGGCCGCACGTCGCTGAGGCCGACGGTCGTCTCGGGGTTGTTGTTGTCCGTGATGCCGCCGCCCGCGAGCCCGACGCCGTTGACGTAGCGCGCGACGCTCGCCTTCACCGCGGTCCTGCCGTCGCCGGACAGGTCGTAGGAGATCCCCAGCCGCGGGTTCAGGTCCTTCCAGTTCGTGACGCGGCCCACGCAGTTCGCGTTGAGGTTGTTCTTGCCGTCCGGGCACGCGCCGTACGAGATCGCCTGATTGAACGTGCCGGCGGGCAGCGTCTCGGGATCGACGGCGCTCATGAACCAGTCCCAGCGCAGGCCGGCGTTGATCGTCGCGCGGCTGATCGTCCACTTGTCCTGGACGAACACGCCGCTGTCGTTCTTGATCGAGTTGCGGCGATCGGTCGGGATCCGCAGCGTGACGCTCACCGGGTTCAGGTTGCCGTTCGCCAGCAGGCCGTTGTAGGTGACCGGCTGGATGTCGCGTGTGTACTGCTGCTGGAGGCGCCACTTCGCCTGGCTGATCGTCGCGCCGAGGCGCAGCGAGTGCGAGCCGGTGACGTAGGTCGCCGCGAACTGCTCGGTGAAGAGCTTCGA
>QHWK01000882.1 GCA_003223775.1 Acidobacteriota bacterium | reverse complement strand
CGTCCGCGTCGTGCCGGGCACGATCACCTTGTCCGAGAACATCGTCTGCGTCATCTGCCAGACGAGCGCCGTCATCTTCTCGAAGAACGCTTCCTCTTCGGGCAGCCGCGACGCGATCACATCGAGCGGCAGACGCTCGGCGTCGCGGAACTTCGCGCTCCACGACGGACCGAGCGCCTCGGTCATCCCCTGCAGCTCTCCGCTGGACAGGCCGTCGCTGAACGCGAACACGGTCGACCGATCGATGCCGATCGCTTTCGGCTTCCGCTGCTCGACGACCTCCTTCAGCAGCAGCCACTGCTCGTCACCCCAGAGCTCGGCCTGCCGTCCGTTCACCGGATTGGCAATCGCCTTCGCCGAAGTGCGCGCGTCGAACAGGCCGCCCTGCGACGTGCCGCCGAGCGCGATCCGCTCGACGCATGCGGCCGAGGGCGGCGCGCCGCTCGCCGCGCACTTGTCGAAGAAGACGTAGATCGTGCGGCGCCGCGCGGCGAACGTCTCGGGCGCGACGATGGAGGTGAAGACCGGATCTTCGTTGTACTCGCGCATCGGCACGACCCAGAGATCGATCCCGTGCTTGCGCATGAGCGGCGGCAGAACCGTGTCGAGCCGCTTCTTGAGCCACTGCTGCTGCAGTGCCGCCTGCTCGTGCAGCGTGCCGAAGGGACGCTCGGCCGGCGGCAGCGCGCCGGGAGCAATGCGCGACACCTCCTGAGCGAGCGCGCCGAGCGAACACACGATCGCGATGGCGCCGGCGGCGGCGGAAGCACGGCGAACCGATTCGCTACTGGATGTCATGAGCCGAAAGACTACCACCGCCGCGCGGCCACGGCGCGGCGGCGGGCGGCGGTCAGGCGCGGAACGCGAGCCAGAGGCAAATGAGAATGATGAACACGAGCACGATGCGGGCGGCGCCCATCAGGCTCGTGTGCTCCACCGGGCGCGTGCCCTTCGGTTTGATGCCGGTGACGGCGGCGACGGCCGCGAGCAGCGCGGCCGCGATGAGCCACGTGTACCAGGTCATAGGGATGCGGCCTGCAAGACGTGCGCCGCGCAGCAATTAGGCATTTGGAATTCGGAATTTGGAATGCGTTGAATGCCACGACCGTCGCAATGCTGTGACGACGAATTCCAAATTCCAAATTCCTCATTCCAGATTCTCATGGCACGGCCACCGCTTCACCGGGCCGTGCCGGCGTATGCACCGGCCGGCGGCGCGCGTGCGTGGCCTGCTCGAAGCTG
>QHWK01000194.1 GCA_003223775.1 Acidobacteriota bacterium | reverse complement strand
CAGAAGGCGCGCGACGCGAGCCGGCAGAAGGCGGCCGACATCGCCGCGAAGCTGAAGTCGGCGTCCGACTTCGAGAAGGCGGCGAAGGCGGCCGGCGTCGAGGCGAAGACGACCGACCTCATCACGCAGGATTCACCGATCCCCGATCTCGGCAACGCGCCGGCGGTGCTCGACGCGGCGTTCAGGCTGCCGCAGGGCGGCGTGAGCGATCCGATCGCCACCGACAACGGCACCGCGGTCGTGAAGGCGCTCGAGAAGAAGGAAGTCACGCCCGAGGAGTGGACCTCGTCGAAGGACAAGTTCCGCGAGGAGCTGCTGACCGACCGCCGCAATCGCTTCTTCTCCGCCTACATGCTGAAGGCGAAGCAGAAGATGAAAATAGAAGTGAATCGCGAATCACTGCAACGGGCTGTCAGTTAGCGATTCATCGTCATGGCTGATGGCTAATGGCTGATGGCTGATGGCTGATGGCAAAGGGTCCATGGACGATATGCCATCAGCCCTTAGCCATCAGCCATCAGCCATCAGCCATCAGCCATCAGCCATCAGCCATGACGGTGCCGTTCACTCAGCGTAAGAACGTGAACGGCATCAACGCCAAGGGCTCGCCGCGGCGGAACATCGCGAACGGGCCGCGCACGATTCGCAGCGCTTCCAGCTCCCCCGACGACAGATTCCCCGCGAGCCACGCGCGCACGGCAAGCGAGTCGCTCGAGCCGCTGAACTGCTCCGACACCAGCTCGTACAGGCTCTTGCGCGGCGGATAGACGATCAGCTCCACGTCCGCGTCCGCGGCGATCTTCGCGCGCTGCTTCGCGATCGCCACCGCCCGATCGAGGCCGCCGAGCTCGTCCACCAGCCCGTTCTGCTTTCCCTGCCGCCCCGTCCACACGCGCCCCTGCGCGATCGCGTCGATCTTCTCCGGCGTGCTGTGGCGCGCCGCCGCCACCTTCTCGACGAACTGATCGTAGAACGACTGCAGCTGTTCCTCGAGCTTCTTCAGCTCCTGCGGGTTGTAGGGGCGCGCCGGCCCGTTGATCTCCGCGTTCCTGCCGATGCTCGTCGACTCGATGTGCGCGCCGAGCTTTTCGTACAGGCCGCCGGTCACGAACTTGCCGCCGAAAATCCCGATCGATCCGGTGAGCGTCGACGGCTGCGCGACGATCACCTGCGCCGGCATCGCGATGTAGTAGCCGCCCGACGCCGCCAGATCCGACATCGAGACGACCAGCGGGCGATCGCTGCGCTCGTTCTTCGTGATCATCAGCTCGCGCCAGATCGCGTCCGACGCCGTCGCCGATCCGCCGGGGCTGTCGACGCGCAGCACGATCGCGCGGACCGCGCTGTCGCGCCGCGCCTGCTTGATGTAGTCGATCAGCGTGTCGGAGCCGGCGATCGCGCCGTTCATCGGGTCGTAGCCGCTCTTCCCGCTCGCGATCGTGCCGCTCGCGTAGATCACGGCGACGCGCGGCCCCTTGTTCAGCCCGAGCGATGACGGGTTCACGCGCGTGTAGTCGTCGGTATCCAGGTGCGCGCGCTTTTCGCCCGAGCGCAGCTTGTCGTCCACCTGGTCCTCGTACGCCACGTCGTCGACGAGGCCCGCGTGCAGCGCGTCCTCCGGCAGGAACGGGCCGTCGTCGATGAGCGCGCGGATGTCGGACTCGTTCTTCTTCCGGCCGTCGGCGATGCCGCGCACGATCTGCTCGTAGAGATCGCGGTTCATCGACTGATCCATCTCGCGGTGCGCCGCGGTGTAGGCCTTCTCTCTGAAGGTGTTCACCGCGGTCTTGTAGTCGCCGATGCGGTGCAGATCGGGGATGACGCCGATCTTGTCGAGCGTGCCGCGCAGGAACAGCTCGTAGGTGGCGACGCCGGTGAGGTCGAGCGCCGTCGACGGCATCAGGAAGACCTTGTCGGCCGCCGTCGCGAGGTAGTACTCCCGATCGCCGCCGTACTCGAGATACGCGTACACCGGCTTGCCCGACTTCCTGAAGTCGACGACCGCGTCGCGAACCTCCTGCACCTTGCCCCAGAACGGCGAGTCGAAGCCCGTGGGCTTCAGCAGCACGGCGCGGACGCGCGCGTCGACCTTCGCCTTGCGCAGGTTGTCGACGATGCCGCGCACGGTCGGCATCTTCGTTCCGCGCAGGTAGCCGACGACGTCGTTCGGCGCGAGCTCGGTCAGCGATCCGCCGACGCGCAGCACGAGCGTGGCGTTCGACGGCACCGACGGCTCGCGGCCGACGAGCAAGTACAGGCCGGCGAAGCCGACGATCGAGACGAAGCACGCGACGCCGAGGACGGTGAAGAGAATCGCAAATCCACGCCGGGCCATAACACAACCTCTCGTCAGCTTTCGAGTATAGTCCCCCGCGATGGACGCGCTGCTGCAGGACGTCCGCTACGCGCTGGTGACGATGCGGCGCAACGCGGGGTTCACAACGGCCGGGCTGCTCACGCTCGCGCTCGGCATCGGCGCGACGACGGCCGTCTTCTCCGTCGTCTACGGCGTGCTGCTGCGGCCGCTGCCGTATCCCGATCCGTCGCGGCTCGTGCGGCTCTCGGAAGAACATCCCGGCGCCGTCTCGCCGCTGCGCGCGCCGATGCTGAGCAACCTCACCTACTACGCCTGGAGCGCCGCGCCGCGCGCGATCGAGCGGTTCGCCGCGTATCGATCGTCCGCCTACACGGTGACGCGCGGCGGCGACTCGGCGCGCGTCGAGGGCGCCGACGTCACACCGTCGCTCTTCGCGATGCTCGGCGAGACGCCGGCGCTCGGACGGTTCTTCCGCGACGACGATGCGGCGACGGGCAGCGCGGTCGTCGTCGTGCTGAGCGATCGCGGATGGCGCGAGCGGTTCGAGGCCAACCCGGCGGTCGTCGGCCGCGGCCTGCTCGTCGACGGAAAGCCGGCGACGATCGTCGGCGTCGCGAAGCCGGGGCTCGCGTTTCCGGATCGCGACGCGCTGCTGTGGATGCCGCTCGCGATCCCGCCGCCGTCGGCCGACGCGGTCGCCGGCCGCCGCGGCCGGGTGTCGGTGCTGTTTGCGCTCGCGCGCTTGACGCCCGGCGTGACGCCCGCGCAGGCTGAGGCGGAAGGAACCGCCGCCGCGCGATCGACCGTGCGCCCGATGGCCGCGAACCTGCTCTTCGGCGTCGGCGGCCCGCCCGTCGTGCACGTGCGCGGCCTCGTCGACGAGATGACCGCGTCGGTCAGGCCGGCGCTCCTCGTGCTCGCCGCCGGGGTCGCGTGCGTGCTGCTGATCGCGTGCGCGAACGTGGCGAACCTGTTTCTCTCCCGCGCCGTCGCGCGCCAGCGCGAGCTCACCGTGCGCGCGGCAATTGGCGCCAGCCGCGCGCGTCTGCTCCGCCAACTGCTCACCGAGAGCCTCGTGCTCTCGTCGCTGGCCGGCGCGCTCGGATGTGGTCTCGCGTGGATGCTCGTGCGCGCAGCCCGCACCTTCGCCTCGCGCGACTTCCCGAGGCTCGACGCCGTCCACATCGACGCGCGCGCGATCGCGTTCATCGTCGCGGCGGCGGTCGCGGCCGCGATCCTGTCGGGCCTCGCGCCGGCGCTGCGCGGCGCGCGCGTGAACCTGAACGAGTCGCTGCACGGCGGCGACGGCGCGAGCGCCGGCGGATTCAGAGGGGCGCGCGCGCACACGCTGCGCAACGCGCTGCTGGCGATCGAGTCGGCATTCGCCGTCCTGCTCCTCGTCGGCGCCGTGCTGCTCGCGCGCAGCTTCGTCAAGCTCACGCACGTCGACGCGGGCTATACGCCGAACGGCGTGCTGGCCGTCGAGGTGTTCGTCCCCGGCGGCAACGACGACGGGCAGGCCGCGCGGACGCAGTCGCTCGTGTGGCCGCTCGTCGAACGCGTACGCGCGACGCCCGGCGTCGTCGCGGCCGGCGCCGGCAATATGATGCCCCTCGACAGCGCGACGATGATCGCCGGCTTCCCATCGCCGTGGACGCGTCCCGGCGACGCGCCGGGCAGCGCACGCGCCTTGTCGTACATCGTCACGCCCGGCTATCAGGACGCGCTCGGCCTGCGCGTGCGCCAGGGCCGGCTCTTCACCGAAGCCGATCGATCGAGCGGCACGCGCGCGTGGGTCGTGAACGAGGAGTTCGCGCGCCTCTATCTGCCGCCGCAGCCGGTCGGGTACCGCTTCGAGCAGACGGCCGACACCGGCACGACGCCAATCGAAATCGTGGGCGTCGTCGCAAACGTGTTGAAGGACGGCAACGACCGCAGGCCGCAGCCGGAGGTCTATCAGGTGTCGCGGGATCGGGCCGCCTTCGGCAGCCGGTTCGAGATCGCGATCCGCACGACGGCGGCGCCGTCGTCGATCGCGCAGGCGGTGCGCTCGCTGGTTCACGAGGCGCTGCCGACGGCGGCGTTCGAAACCGTTCCGCTGTCGCAGCGTGTTGCCGAGTCGGTGGATCAGCCGCGATTCGCGATGACCGTGCTCGTCTCGTTCGCCGTCCTGGCGCTCGCGCTCGCGTCGGTCGGCCTCTACGGCGTGCTGTCGTACGGCGTCTCGCAGCGGCGGCGCGAGCTCGGCGTGCGGGCGGCGCTCGGCGCGTCGCCGCGGGCGCTCGTCTCGATCGTGGTGCGCGAGGGGATCGCCGTCTCGGCAATCGGCCTCGCGGCCGGCCTCGCCGGCGCAGCGGCGCTCACGCGCTTCATGCAGGCGGCGCTGTTCGGCGTCACGCCGCTCGACGCCGCATCGTTCGCCGCCGCGCCGGTCGTCCTCCTGGCCGTCGCGGCAGCCGCGTGCGTGCGGCCGGCGCGCCGCGCCGCCTCGATCGATCCGGCTGAGGCGCTCCGCACCGAATAGCGCGCGAACACCGCCCGCATCGCCCTCCGCGTCGAGGCACACGAGTTGCACGCGCGGCCGAGCATGAAGCTCACGCGTACGACCGCGACGGTGATGTTTTTTCTGGCTTCCGCTCAGCTCTTCGCGCAGCCGCCGGCCCCGACCGCCCCCGCTCCGCCACCGCCTCCGCCGCTCTGGGACGCGCAGATCGGCGCGTCGTTTGTCGGGACCAGCGGCAACTCCGACACGGCGTCGACCGGCGCCGACTTCGCCGCGCATCGGCGCGGCCTCGTGTGGCAGACGGAGTCCTCCGCCACCGCCGTCCGCACCAGCAGCCTCGACGTGACGACCGCGGAGCGCTACCTCGGCATGCTGCGCGTCCAGCGGAAGCTGACGCCGATCGTCGGCGTGTCGACGGGCGTCAAGCTCGAACGCGACCAATTCGCGGGACTCGACTTCCGCTCGATCATCGACGGCAGCCTCAGCTGGGCGCTCGTCAAGCGGCCGCAGTGGACACTGGACGGCGTTACCGGCATCGCCTGGCTGCACGAAAGCCGGACTGTCGGAACCACCGTCGACGATCCGATCGGGAACTTCCAGCTCCTCAGCCGCATCCCGTTCGGCGCGGCCGGCGACACCACGCAGCGCTTCACGTTCTATCCCGATTTCAGGACGACGTCGGCGTACCGCTCGGAAGCGGAGGTGACGGCGCAGGCGGCGATGAACTCGCGGCTCGCGCTGAAGATCGGGTACCTGCTGCGCTACTCGAACGACCCGGTACCCGGGTTCAAGAAAACCGACAGCACGACGACCGCGTCGGTCGTGCTGCGATGGAAGGCGACGTCGCCCGCGCCAGCGCCGTAGCGGGTTGGCGATCGTTCGATTCGGGTATACTGATAATTCCGTCTCGCGGCCAATTTCTCACCACTGCGGAAGTGGCGGAACGGCAGACGCGCTAGCCTCAGGAGCTAGTTGGGGCAACCCAGTGGGGGT
>QHWK01000193.1 GCA_003223775.1 Acidobacteriota bacterium | reverse complement strand
TCTACAAGGACTGGGGCAAGGGTCAGCCGATCGTCTTCAGTCACGGTTGGCCGCTGTCGGCCGATGATTGGGATGCGCAGATGATGTTCTTCGTCCAACACGGCTATCGGGTCATCGCACACGATCGCCGCGGCCATGGCCGCTCCACTCAAATCGGTGGCGGCCACGACATGGATCACTACGCCGACGACCTCGCCGCGTTGACCGCGCATCTCGATCTCAAGGAAGCCGTGCATGTCGGCCACTCGACCGGCGGGGGCGAAGTGGTGCGCTACCTGGCGCGGCACGGCGAAAGCCGCGTCGCCAAAGCGGTCCTCATCAGCGCGGTGGCCGGTCTACGTTAGCAGCACCGTCGCGTTCAACTTCGTTTAAACACGGGAGGCTCTCATGACGCACGTTCTGACGCCCACGGCGCGCGAAGAGACAGTTCCAGGATCCAGCGGTCTCAACATCTTCGTCAGGTCGTGGCGTCCGAGCGGGTCTGCCCGCGCGATCGTCGTCATCTGCCACGGCCTCAACGCTCACAGCGGGCAGTATCAGTGGGTCGGGGAGCAATTCGCCGCGGTCGGGCTCGCCGTGTACGCCCTGGATCTGCGCGGCCGCGGCCGTTCGGATGGCGAACGCTTCTACGTCGAGAAGTTTGCCGACTACGTGAGCGATGTTGCAACGGTGGTCGCGTTGGCGAAGGCGCGCGAACCCGGCCTGCCCGTCTATTTGCTCGGGCACAGCGCAGGCGGAGTCGTTTCCTGCATTTACACGCTCGAGCATCAGTCTGAACTCGCCGGACTCATCTGCGAGAGTTTCGCCTTTCAAATTCCGGCGCCAGACTTTGCGGTCGCGGTCCTCAAAGGTCTCAGCCACCTCGCTCCGCACGCGCACGTGGTGAAGCTCAAGAACGAAGACTTCTCTCGTGATCCAGACGTCGTGCGGGCGATGAACGACGATCCATTGATCGCCCACGAAGTGCAACCGACGCGCACGGCAGCGGAGATGGCACGGGCGGACGATCGGCTGAAGCAGGAGTTTCCGCTCATCACGTTGCCCGTGCTCATTCTGCACGGCACCCTCGACAAGGTGACGAGGCCGAGCGGCAGTCAGCTATTTTTTGACAACGCCGGATCTGCCGACAAAACGCTGAATCTGTACGAGGGTTACTACCATGACCTGCTGCACGATCTCGATAGGGAGAAGGTCATGGCCGACATCATCGGCTGGATCAACACGCGCGTCTCGCCCCTGTGAGTATGCTCAATGCTTCCATTGCCGCTGCCACGCACCCGGACTGATGCGGAAGGCTTTTGAGAACACTCGAGTGAGATGGCTCTGATCAGCAAACCCGCATGCCACAGCCACATCGGCAATTGGCATGTTCGTCCCGCGCAACAGACTCTTGGCGCGGTTAACTCGTTGCGTCAATAACCAGCGGTGCGGCGGCATGCCGGTCGCCTGTTTGAATGCACGGATGAAGTAGCTGCGGGACAGTCCGCACAGGGCGGCCAGCTCGCCAAGACTCGGATCGTTCGTGAGATCGTCGAGCAATCGACTGGTCACGCGGCGTTCCTGCAGAGGCGTGAGCATTCGGCGTTTCGGCGTGGCATATGCCCGCATGGCACTGTTGTCGAGCCCCCCATACATACCCGCCAGATGCGCGACCATCGCCAGGAACACGTGGTCAGTAAACAGCGCCGTGGCGTGCGCTGGCCTCGCCAACACCGGGTTCAGTGCGAGTGCGAGGTTGAGCATCGTCTCATCGGTGTGTTGAATACCGATGGGGCGATGCAATCCGTCGATTCGCGGTCGCTTCATCTCCGAGGTGACCTCGTCGAAGGCCGTCAACGGAATGAATGCATGGAACGAGTCAAATGGCTCTGACAGGTCCATCGTCCACGCTTCTCGCAAGTCCAGGCAATTGAGCGCGCCAGCCCCCAAGGCCGGAACTTCGACCAGACGATCATCGTGCCATCCAACATGCTCAGGCCGTGGACGAAGGATCACGACCGCCATGACCATGGCCGAAATCGGATTGGGCGTTGAGATGCCGAGACCCCGCCTGTCCCTCCGATAGCGGCCGACAGAGAGATCGCCGCGCGCGACGCTGACCGACGACAGCGACTGCATGTCGTCGAGACTTTCTTTCGTCGTGAAGAAGGGGCGTTCTGCACCGACCACTGCCGGCGGATGAGAAGACGTGTTCATTTAGCCTCCCTCCGTAGTCCCAGGCGTCAAGACGAGTTGGTGAATCTGCCTTTCTCAATTCCCAGCTGCTTGATTTTTGACTCGAGCGTCGACGCCGGGATTCCAAGTTTGGCAGCGGCCCCGCTCGCACCTGCCACCTTCCCTCGACTCTTCCCCAACGCGGCTTCAATCAGCTCCTTTTCCTGATCCTGCAGAGCGCTGGGCAAGGCACCGGCGACTTCCGGTCGTAGCGGCGCCTGACTCAGCCAGGCCTCATCAATCGAGAAGGTGTCGCCGCCGCACAAGATCACCGAACGCTCGACGATGTTCTGCAACTCACGAATATTGCCAGGCCACGGATAGCGCTCGCAGAGTTCCAACGTGCGTTTCTCGATCCGGCGAATCCGCTTCGCCATCATGTCGGCGAATCGCTTGACGAAGTACTCGACCAGAATCGGAATGTCCTCTCGCCGCTTTCGCAGCGGCGGCATGTGAATGGGAAATACGTTCAGCCTGTAAAACAGGTCAGACCTGAAAGAGCCATCAGCGATCGCGGCTGCCAGGTCGCGGTTGGTCGCCGCGACGACTCGCACGTCGACTGGAATCGCGCGACTCCCTCCGACCCGCTCGATCTGCCGCTCCTGGAGCACGCGCAGCAGGACGATCTGCGTGTCCATCGGGATCTCCCCGATTTCGTCGAGGAAGATCGTACCGGAGTGCGCGAGCTCGAATCGGCCACGCCGCTGCTGCACGGCACCGGTGAAGGCACCCTTCTCGTGGCCAAAGAGTTCAGAGGCAATCAGCGACGGAGGTGTCGCCGCGCAGTTCAGGCTGACGAAGGCGCGCTCCGCCCGCCGCGAGTGCTTATGGATGGCGCGAGCGATCAGTTCCTTGCCCGTGCCCGTTTCGCCAGAGATCAGGACGGTCGAGTCGGTCGGCGCCACCTTCGACACGTGCGACAGCACGGACTTCAGCGCCGCCGATGCGCCAACGATCTCCTCGAACATGAACGCCTGATCGATCTCTTCCCGCAACGCGAGGTTCTCGTCCTGGAGCCGGTCCTTCAGGTGCTTGATCTCTTCGAAGGCCATCTGCAGCGCCGCTTGCGCCTGGCGCTGTTCTGTCACGTCCATGCCGGTGCCGACGTACTCCACGATGTCACCGGCCTCGTTCAAGACGGGATGGCCAATCGTGTGAAGGTGCTTCGTCGTCCCGTCACGAAGCACAATGCGGTACTCGGCATCGAACTCGCCTTTGCGCGCCTGCGCGGCCTCGTATGTGTGCCGGACTCTCGACCGGTCGTCAGGGTGAATCCCGCTGTACATCCGGTCGATCGTCGACAGAGGCTCCGCCGACTCGACGCCGCGTATGCGAAGCACTTCCGGAGAGGCGAAGAATGCGCCAGACGCCAGATCGTGTCGCCAACTGCCGGCATGGCTCAGCCTCTGCGCTTCGAGCAATTCGGCTTCGCTGCGGCGCAGCCTCTCCTCTGATTGCTTGCGCGCATCGATGTCCGTCAGCAGGTTGTACCAGCGGACAATGCGCCCTTCGGCGTCGCGAAGCGGAAGACCACGCGACTGGAACCAGCGATACTCGCCATCGCCCCGACGGATGCGGTGCTCGAATTCGTACGGGAGCCCGGTTTCAACGGCGTGCTGCCAGGCTGCGATCGCGCCGGGCAGGTCCGCTGGATGCACCGCGTCGGTCGTGCCCCATTGCTTCAGTTGCTCGACCGTTCGGCCAAAGTATTCGAGCACTTGGCCGTTGACGTGCTCGACACGGCCTTCGGGCGTCATGATCGCGATGAGACCGGGAATCGTTTCGACGATCAGCCGAAAACTCTCTTCGCTGGCTCCGAGGATCAGCCGTTCGAAATCGCGCTTGGGTGGATCGGGTGGCTCAATCACGTGAAAATCGGCCTTGGCCGTGAGGCCATTCTAGGACGTCGCGGTCTGCCTGGCTCGCGAATCCCCGCGAGTGATGCTCACGACTGTTCGCGCCAATCCGGAGCAACACGTATAGCACGCAAGGACTTACGGCCGGCATCCCCTTTGCCCTTATTCGTGCCGACCGCAGATCTCAATCGCGATGCTCAAGATCACCCGCGTGAAGAATGCAGGGACGACCACGCTGATCGTGAGCGGACGAATCGACGCGGAGCAGTTGCCCGACCTCCGCCGATTGGTCGAAGGCGAGCACGTGATAGACGTGGTGCTCGACCTCAGCGAGGTGAGCCTCGTGGACGTGGAGGTCGTCCGGTTCTTACTGCAGTGTGAAACGCAGGGCATGCGGCTCGCACGCTGTCCCGCGTACGTCCGCGAGTGGATGGTCCGCGAGAAATGACCTTCGTGATTCACTGCGCTGCGGCGCCAGGTCCAACACAAACACAGAAGAAGAGAGGAGAATCAGATGTCGACAACTGAGGGTGTCAAGAACGTCGTTCTGGTGCACGGGGGGTTCGTAGACGGGTCCGGTTGGCAGGGCGTCTATGACGTTCTCACGAAGGACGGCTACAACGTGTCGATCGTCCAGAATCCGACCATCTCGTTGGCGGACGACGTCGCGGCCACGAAGCGCACGCTGGCCGCGCAGAACGGCCCGGCGATTCTCGTTGGCCATTCGTATGGCGGCGTCGTGATTACGGAAGCGGGCAACGATCCCAAAGTCGCGGGGCTCGTGTACATCGCGGCGTTTGCTCCCGACACGGGCGAGTCGGTGTCCGCGTTGATCAAGAACCCGCCGCCGGGTGCGCCGGTGCCTCCAATCCTGCCGCCTCAGGACGGCTACTTGTTTCTCGATCGCACGCAGTTCCGCGCCTCGTTCGCCGCGGACGTGAACGCTGACGCCGCGGCGTTCATGGCGGATTCTCAGGTGCCATGGGGACTCGACGCGCTCAACGGCGCGGTCAGCAGTCCGGCGTGGAAGACGAAGCCAAGCTGGTATCTCGTCTCGACGGACGACCGGATGATTCCGCCGGACGCGCAGCGCGCGATGTCCAAGCGCGCCGGTGCGACGGTGACCGAGGTTAAGGGAAGTCACGCCGTCTATGTTTCGCAGCCGAAGGCGGTTGCGACGCTCATCGAGAAGGCCGCCACCAGCGTGGCCTTGGCGGCGCAGTAGCGACCGAATCACACAAACGCCGACACCCGCCAAATCCGCAGCGGGTGTCGGCTTCCTCGGTGCTTTTTCTGCGTTGCAACTCAGTGCTTATCGCGATCGCTGACCGAGCCGCCGGCGGCCACGACGGGATAACGACACCGCTCCTGCGTCGTGAATCAATTACGATCGATCGTCGTGCCAGTCGGACCGTGCGCGTTGTGCCTTGAGCCTCGGGAGCTGCGGGATAGCCACTTCCTGCCTGCGGGTTTTACCGCGTCATGCGCGAGGGCTCGGGTGATGACCCTGTGCTCGTGAACAAGTCGGCGGCATTCATGAGTTCGAGGGCAGGCGCGCGCGCATTTGCTTTTGCGGCGAGTGCGAGCATCGATTCAACGACGGCTGCGAGGACTGGGTGCTGAAGAACTGCTGG
>QHWK01000192.1 GCA_003223775.1 Acidobacteriota bacterium | reverse complement strand
CGATGTCGACGAGCAGCACGATCGCGCAGGCGCCGCCGATCGTCACCGTTCCTGCGGGTCAGACGTCGGCGACCTTCACGATCACGACATCGGCAGTGACACAGAACACGCTCGTCACCGTGACGGGCACGTTCGGCAACGGCAGCAAGTCCGGGTCGTTTACGCTCGTCCCTGGAACCGCCGGCGACACGACGCCGCCGACGGTGTCGATCGCGAGCCCCGCGGCGGGCGCGACGGTCGGCGGCACGGTCAGCATTCAGGCGAATGCGAGCGACAACGTTGGCGTCACGCGCGTCGAATTCCTCGTCGACGGGTCGCTGCTCTCGAGCGACACGACGGCGCCATACTCCGCGTCGTGGAACACCACGGGCGTCGCGAATGGCACCCATTCGCTGACGGCGCGCGCGTTCGATGCCGCGAACAATCAGAAGACGTCGGCGGCGGTGAGCGTCACGGTCAACAACGGCACGGCGACGGCGCCGACGCTCACGCTGAGCGGCGTACCCGCGAGCATCCGTCGCGGCCAGACCTTCACCGCGACTGCGACCGTGACGAACAACGACGCCGCCGCTGCGAGCGGGTTCTCGGTGCGCGTCAGCTTCACGCCCTCGAATGCGATGCGGCTGCAGAATCCGACGACGACGACGCAGTCGGTGCCGACGGTCGCTCAGGGCGGCAGTCAGAGCGTCGCCTGGCAGATTCGAACCGACAACGCCGGAACGGCAACGTTGACGATGACCCTGCGTGACGCCGGCGGCGCAACAGTGCGGACAGTGAGTCAATCGATCACGATCACCAACTGAGACCGGTCGCAGCATCGGGCTCTCCGCGTGCTGTTCGTACCACTTTGGTGGGGCGTCGTACCACTTTAGCGGGGGGTCGTACCACTTTAGCGGCGCTCCGTCCCACTTTCGCGGTGCCTCGTACCACGTCGGCGGGGGATATACGTCCGACGACTTTTTTCACTCTCTTAGTGGGAGAGATGTCTCGGAGGAGAGGACTGTTCGCCGTATTACCGGAGATATATCTGCCTGAGCGGACAAGCTTTTGCACGCGGATGCACGGTCGCGAAGAGTTCTGCGCCAGTTCCTCGGCGACGTGAATGATTCGCTGTAGCGTTTTACGGCAGGCGTAAAACTCTTACGCTGTCGGTAACGGATCCAACCAGCGGCGTGCCCGCGTGAGCGGGACCGCCGCGACGACAGAAGTTTCTAGAAATCACTGTCCTGCCGACGCTCGAGCACCTGAGGCGAGCGATGTCGAATCACTTGAAGGTGCCCCCGGGAGTATCGGTGTTTACCAAGGACGGACGTATGATGCGCACGAGCGGACGGGCGGGTCTCCAGCGGGAACTCGCGACGCTTCTCTTTCTGGTCTCCCTCTTCGTCACCATCGGTCCGGCCGCCGCGCCGGCCGCCGCCCAGACCCACCTGTACGTCGCGGATTCAGCGGGGAACGCCGTCACCGTCATCGACCCGGCCACCAACGCCGTGACGACGACGATCGACGTCGGCATCTCGCCGTCGCACGTGGCGGTCGCGCCGGCCGCCAGCCGCGTCTACGTGACCAACACAGGGTCCAACACGGTCTCGGCCATCGATACGTCGATCCAGGACGTCGTCGCCACGATTCCGGTGGGAGATCGACCGTCCGGCATCGCCGTCAGCCCCGCCGGGGATCGCGGGTTTACGTCGCATCGGGAAAAGTGTCGGTGATCGACGCGGCGACCAATGCGGTGATCGCCTCGTTCGCGCCCGAGACGGCCGCGGTGCCCGACATCTTCAATTTCGCCGTTGACGTGGCCGTCGCGCCGGACGGCAGGCGCGCGTTCGTGGCGGTCAACACCTACAACTACGCCCATCCGGTGCTCAACGCGTTCAGCGCAACCGGCGGGATCGCGGTCGTCGATACGGGCACCAACACCGTCGTTCAGACCGTCAATCTCTTCTCGCTGCCGGGTGCGATCGCGCTCTCGCCGGACGGCAGCCGCGCCTACGCGGCCATCACCTATCTCTGGATCGATACCGGCTACGGCGCGGCGTTCTTTCCCGCCACCTGGGTCGCCGCGGTCGATACCGCGGCCAATGCGATCTCGAGCTGGATCAATCTCGGCGCCGGCGGCAGCGACTGGACGCTGCAGAACAAACCGGCCGGAATCACCGTCGCGCGGGACGGCGCCGCCGTCTACGCCGCGATTCCGCGCCTCAACGCGCTCGCGCTGATCGATCCGTCCACCGGCCTCGTGAAGCAGTTCGTCGCGGCTGGAGCCGGGCCGTCGGGCGTGGCCGTCGTGCCCGATCCGCCTGTCATCACGCCCCGTCCTCCGACGCTCATCGATGCGGTGAACGACAGCGCGGCGTCGCCGCTGCCGGCCGCGTTCCCCGGCGCTGCGGTCGCGAACGTGCTCGCCAACGACACGCTCGGCGGCGCACCGGCCACGAGCGGAAACGTGGCGCTGTCGTTCGTGTCGTCGACCAACGCCGGCATCACGCTCGATTCCGCCAGCGGCGCAGTGCGCATCGCGGCCACGACGCCGGCCGGCGACCACACGCTGACGTATCGGATCTGTGAACGGGGACACCCGCTCAATTGCGACACGGCGCAGGTTGCCCTCACCGTGAGGGCGCCGTTCGTCGTCGACGCGGTGGACGATCACGCCACCGCGTTTCAGACGGCCACGGCCCTCGCGAACGTCGTCGCGAACGATACGCTCGGCGGCGCGGCGGCGGGTCTGACGACGGTGGCGCTGTCCTTCGTCTCGTCGAGCGACGCGGGTGTCACGCTCGATGCCGCCACCGGGGCGGTGTCGGTCGCGGCGGGCGCGTCGCCGGGCGATCACCAGATCGTCTACCGGATTTGCGAGCTCGCGAGCCCGGCCAACTGCGACGATGGAACGGTGACGGTGACGGTCGTGCGGTTCGTCGTCCAGGCGAACGAGGACAGCGGATCTGCGCCGCGGAGCGGCGGGACCGCGATTGCCAACGTCCTCGCCAACGACACGCTCGACGGGACGACGGCGACGCCCGGCAGCGTCACGCTGTCCTTCGTCTCGTCGACGGCTTCGGGCGTCACGCTCGACGCCGCGACCGGAGCCGTGTCAGTGGCCGCCGGCGCGCCGCTCGGCACGCAGAGCCTCGTCTACCAGATCTGCCAGACGGCGAGCCCGGTCAATTGCGCGAAGGGGACTGCCATCGTCACCGTGACGCTGACCGCCGCCGAGCAGGCGGCAGGATCGTCGCTGACGAGCGCCTACGTGGTGAGCACCGACGCGAGCCTCGTCAACGTGATCGACACGATAACGAACACCGTGGCGGCCACGATCTCGGTCGGCACGGCGCCGGCGCAAGTCGCGATCGCGCGAGACGGCACCCGCGTCTACGTGACCAACACGGGCTCCAATTCGGTGTCGGTGATCGATCGGGCCTCGTTGAGCGTGGTCGCGACCATTTCGTTGACCGCGCGGCCGGCGGCCATCGCCGTCAGCCCCGGCGGGGTGTGGGTGTACGTGCTCGACGCGGCCGGGAACGTCGAGGTGATCGACACGCGGAGCAACGCGATCGTCGCGACCGTCGCGGTCGGCGGCACCGACGGCGGGCTCGCCGTCACGCCGGACGGCGGGCGCGTCTACGTCGCGTCCGGAAAAGTGTCCGTGATCGACGCGGCGACCAATACGGTGATCGCCTCGTTCGATCCCGAGAAGGCGTCGGCGGCAGGCATCGCGGTGATCGACACCGCGACGAACACGGTGACGCAGACCATCGATCTCTTCTCGCTGCCGGGCGCGATTGCGCTCGCGCCGGACGGCAGCCGCGCATACGCCGCGATCGATTACTTCTGGTTCGATACCGGCTATGGCGCCGGGTTCTTCCCGGGAAATCTCGTCGCGGCGATCGACACCGCGACCAACACCGTCTTCGATTGGGTCGATCTCGGCGCCGACGGCGCCGACTGGACGCAACAGAACAAGCCGGCGGGGCTCGTCGTCACGCCCGACCGGGCGGCCGTCTACGTGGCGATTCCGCGCCTCAACGCCGTGGCGGTGATCGATACCGGCACCAGCACGGTGAAAAAGCTCATTGCCGTCGAAGCCGGGCCTTCGGGCGTCGCTGTCGTCTCCAATCCGTCGGCGACTTCGCGTTCCTGGGTCGTCGACGCCGTCAACGACAGCCCGGCGTCCGCGGTCCATGCCTCGTCGTCGGCGGCCGCGGTGGCCAACGTGCTCGCCAACGACACGATCGGCGGCGCGCAGGCCGCGATCGGAAACGTGACGCTCTCGTTCGTGTCCTCCTCGGCTCCCGGCATGACCCTCGATGCGAACGGCGCCGTGTGGATCGCGGCCGGGACGTCGGTCGGAAGCCAGACGCTGACCTACCGAATCTGCGACGCCAGGGATCACGAGAATTGCGACACGGCGCAGGTATCCCTGTCCGTGACCGCGAGCGTGCCAGCGGTCACGCTCGGCGCGGCCGCTGGCAGCGCCGGCGGACTCGTGACGGCATCGGTGATGAACGGCCCCGGCACGGCGGGCGACTGGATCGGTTTGTACGATCTCAACGGGCGCAACGTGCAGTGGCAGTACCTCAACGGAGCGCAAACGCTGCCCGCGTCGGGCGTCAGCAGCGCAACCGTCACGTTCCTGCTGCCAGCGACGCCGGGCACGTTCCGCGCGGAGCTGTACAACGCGACGTACACGCTGATCGCGACGAGCGGAACGATCACCACCAGCGCGCCGAGCATCACCTTGGGCGCGGCGAGCGGAACCGCCGGCGGCACGGTCACGGCGACCGTGGCCAACGGTCCGGGGACGGCAGGCGACTGGGTCGGGCTGTACGACGCGAATGGCAACGCCGCGCAGTGGCAGTATCTGGACGGGACGCAGGTGAAGCCTGCGACCGGCGCGAGCAACGCGACTGTGACGTTCACGCTTCCGGCCGCCGCCGGCATCTATCACGCGCGGCTGTTCAACGCCGCGTATATGTGGCTCGCGACCAGCGGAACGATCACGACGACGTCGCCGGCGGTGGCGCTGGGCGCGGCGACGGCTGCGGCGGGCGGAATCGTTGCGGCGACCGTGACGAACGGACCGGGGCTGCCGGGCGACTGGGTCGGGCTGTACGACGCGAACGGCAACGCGGTTCAGTGGCAATACCTGAACGGCACGCAGACAAAGCCGGCGACCGGCGTCAGGAACGCGAACGTCACGTTCGTGCTGCCGGCGACACCCGGCACCTATCATGCGCGGCTGTTCAACGCGGCGTACGTGCGCGTCGCGACGAGCGCGACGATCTCGACGACGCCGCCGAGCGTCACGCTGGGCGCGACGGTCGGAACGACCGGCGGGACGGTGACGGCGACGGTGACCAACGGTCCTGGGACGCCGGGCGACTGGGTCGGTTTGTACGACGCGAGTGGCCGTCCGGTGCAGTGGATGTACCTCAACGGGTCGCACACGCTGCCGGCCGCCGGCGTCAGCAGCGCAAACATCACGTTCGTCCTGCCCGCGCCCGGCACCTATCAAGTTCGGTTCTGCAACGGCAGCTACGCGCTGGTTGCCATCAGCGAGACGATCAACGTGTTCTGATCGGCTGATCGACTCTCTCGCCCTCTCACGCCGGGGACGGCCTTCGGGCCGTCCCCGCGCTCCCCGAAAACGAATCGCCGAATCTTTCCAAGAAAGCGCTTGACACGTCATTTTAGTTTAAACTAAAGTATCGAGCATGGACGTCGCCTCCCACGCCGTGCTGCAGGCCGTCGCCTCGCCGAGGCGCCGCGAGATCCTGCGCCTCGTCTGGGACCGTGAGCTCGCTGCCGGCGCCATCGCCGACGCGATGCCCGACGTCACCTTCGGCGCCGTCTCGCTCCACCTGCGGACGCTCGCCGACGCGGGGCTGGTCACTGCGCGCGCCGTGCATCGCAACCGCTTCTATCGCGCGACGCCGGAGGCGCTCGGACCGGTTCGCAAGGTCCTCGAGCGGATGTGGGACGACGCGCTGTGGAAGTTGAAGCTCGAGGCGGAGTTGGAACAGACGCGGCGCGGGCCGCAGCAGCAGAAGAGACGAACGAGGAGAACGCGATGACCATGACCACGTTGGCCGAACGGCTCGATCGCGCGATCGTCATCCACGCGCGGCCGCACATCGTCTTCCGCTACTTCACCGACACCGGGCGCTGGGCCAGATGGTGGGGCGCCGGCTCTTCGATCGATCCGAGACCGGGCGGCGAGATGCGCATCCGCTATCCGGATGGAACGGAGGCGACCGGCGAGGTGATCGAGATCGTCGCGCCGACGCGCATCGTGTTCACCTACGGATACGCCAGCGGCGCGATGATTCCACCGGGCGGATCGCGCGTGACCATTCGCGTCGATCCACACGAGCAGGGCACGCTCGTCGCGCTGACGCACGAATTCGCCGATGCCGCGGTGCGCGATCAGCACGTCCAGGGCTGGCGCTATCAGCTCTCGCTCTTCAGCAACGTCGTCGTCGACGAGGCGCTGGCGGGCGCGGCCGACGCGGTGGATGCATGGTTCGCCGCGTGGGCCACGAGCGACGAAGGCGCGCGCAGGGACGCGCTCGCGAGGATTGCCGCGCCGGACGTGGCGTTCCGCGACCGCTACAGCTCGATTGAGGGCATCGACGATCTGCACGCGCACATCGGCGCGGCGCTGCGGTTCATGCCGGGCGTCCGCCTGCAGCGCACCGGCGGCGTGCGTCAATGCCAGGGCACGGCGCTCGCGGACTGGACGGCGGCCGGCCCCGAGGGTCGCGCGGCGGCGACGGGCACCAGCGTGTTCGTGTTCGACGCGGATGCGCGGATCACATCGGTCATTGGATTGTGGAATTGAGGAGGACAGCATGCTGATCGCACTTGCGTTGTCGCTCGCGCTGCTCGGCGAACAGCCCGAAACCGTCATGATCACGCTGCACGCGAAGCCCGGCGCCGAACAGGCGCTCGCGGACGTCCTCGCGCGGCACTATGCCACGGCGCGCCGGTTGAATCTCCTCGCGCCGGACGCGCCGCACGTGACGCTCGGTTCGGCCGACGGCGCCGACAAGCGGGACTTCGTGGAGATCATGACGTGGCGCGACGCCGAGATTCCGGATCACGCGCCGAAAGAGATCCTCGCGATCTGGCAGGAGATGAACGCGCTCGTCGAGCCGCGCGGCGGCCAGCCGGGGCTGACCATCACGGAAATGGTGCCGCTCGAGCGCGCACAGTAACGCGGCGCTCTCGGATTTCGCGCGCGAGAGACGGCCGCGCGAAAGCTCATCGGTACGCGTGCGGCTGTGCTTCGCGCACCGGCCGAGCCAATTCCATTGGACCTGCCGACGCCGGTCCGTATACTGATTTCATTGTGATTAGCTTGAAATCGCGCGCGCGCACTCTCGGTGTCGCATCGCTGATCGCGACCGCCGCGGCGTGCAGCAGCAACAAGAGCACCGACACGCCGACGACGCCGACGGCCACCGTCTCCTCGATCGCCGTCGCCGGCACCGCGCCGAACGTCGGGTTGACCGCGCAGTTCACTGCGACGGCGACCATGTCGAACGGCACGACGCAGAACGTCACGAGCCAGGCGACGTGGCAGTCGTCGAACACGTCGATCGCGACGGTGAACGCCGCCGGCATCGTCACCGGCGTGGCTCCGGGCGACGTGGACATCAGCGCCACGTTTCAATCGGTCGCCGGCCGTCAGCGCATCACCGTCGTCGTGCGCACCTTCACGCTGACGGGCCTCGTCACCGACGCGACCTCCGGCGGCATCCTGCCGAACATCAACATCCAGATCACGTCGGGCCCGCGCACCGGCGCGTCCACGAAGACCGACGCCACCGGCAACTACACGCTCGGCGGCCTGGAGGCCGGCGCGATCACCGTTACCGCGTCGGCCGTGAGCTACGACAACCAGGACAAGGCGTTGACGCTCATCGCCGACACGAAAGTGGACTGGGTCCTCGTCCGCGCGCGCGGCTGCACGTATACGCTGTCAGTGACCTCGCAGACAATTCCCGCCGCGGGCGGCAGCTTCAGCTTCACCGCGACGAGCGGTGATGCGTGCTCGTGGTCCGCGTCGACTGCGACGCCGTGGATCACGCTCGGCGCGACGTCCGGCAACAGCCCCGGCACGATCACCTGGACCGCGGCCGCCAACACCGTGATCACGCCGCGCACGGGATCGATCCGCGTCTCGTGGACGGGCGGCTTCGCCGATCTCACGATCACGCAGAGCGGCGCCGCGTGCAGCTTCACCCTGAATCCGCAGGGCGGCAGCTTCACGAACACGGGCGGCACCGGTTCCTTCACCGTCACGCCGTCCGACGCCGCCTGCAGCTGGACGTCGACGAGCGACTCGCCCTGGCTCACCATCAGCTCGGGCCAGAGCGGCACCGGCAACGGGACGGTGTCGTACTCCGTGGCCGTCTATTCGGGCGGCACCGGGCCGCGGGCCGGCACGATCGGTATAACGGGAGGCGGCGGATTCCGCGGCTTCCCGGTGCAGCAGCAGCCGTAGCCGCAGAGCGCTCGCCGCGGCGGCGCCGCAATCCGCGTGTGATGTGCGGCGCCGCCCCTGCCGGATACGAGAGCCGACGCCGACGGCCTCGGGCCGGTCTTCGCATCGGCAGCGTCACCACGCCGTTCGGATCGTTCAGGTTCGACGGCGAGCGCGTGCCGCCCACCGCCACAGTCGTCGCCCGCCGGCGAACGACCGGTCTGCAGGGCCTCGGCCTCGTGGACGGCGTGAGCGACGACGCGTGGATCGCGATCGCGCGCGCCGAAGCGGCCGTCGATCCCGACGCGGCGGGGCGCGTGTCCATCGTGCTGCTCGACTTCAACCCGACGCCGGCGATGAACGACGACGGGCGCGACGTCGATGCGCTCACCGATTTTCAGCGCTTCCTCGCGCCGCCGGCGCGTGGCGCGATCACCGACGAGGTCCTCGCCGGCGAGCGCGTGTTCGCCGAGATCGGCTGCGCGACGTGCCATCTGCCGTCGCTCACGACTGCGGCGAACGCCGTCGCGGCGCTGAGCCGCGTGACGTTCCATCCCTATTCGGACTTCCTGCTGCACGACATGGGCGCGCTGGGCGACGGCATCGCGCAGGGGCAGGCCCGCCCGGCCGACATGCGCACGGCGCCGCTGTGGGGGCTGCGAGCGGCCGGACGCCTCCTGCACGACGGCAGCGCGAACGGCATCGAGCAGGCGATCCTGCGGCACGATGGCCTCATGTTTTTGATTTTGTACTTGACAGCTCAAGCATAGTTGCCCATATTGTCAGCCCGATCACTCACAAGACGTTTCGGTTCCTGTCCATCCCGTCGTAGTCGGAGATGCGGGTCAGGAATCGCGTTGACGGCACCGTGAAATCTGCGTGCTGCGTCCGTCTGTGTGACTGTTTGAACCGTTCGAGAGTCAGTCGAACGTCGCCGTGACTGGTTCTGGCGTGAGCGGCGCGAGCGCCGATCCCCCGACGCCGGAACATGGACGGACCGCACCGGGCGACTGGTGAGGCCCACCGCGTTCACGGACGCAACGCCCGCGCCTCGCCGGCGAGGCGCAGCCGCTGCGCTCGATCCGTCGTTCGTGTAGCCCGCGCCGGGCGCACGACGCGGCCGTTGTAGGCACGCACCACAACAAAAGCTCCCGACAATCGCGCGCTGTTTTTACGACCCATCGCGCACTCACCGGAGGTGTGCCTGGCAGCGCGGCGACTGGCCAATGGGATCGTGTTCGAGGAGGGATGCGCGCCATGAGCCGAATCTATCTGCCGTCCAACGCGTCGGCGGCGCGCCTGCGCGAAGCCGAGCACGCGCGGCGCAACCGCGCCGAGATCGTGCGCGAGCTGTCGTGGGGCCGCGTCACGCGCCGCGATCTGATCAAGATGGGTCTCTTCACCGCCGCCGGCCTGCTCGCGCCGATCGGCGGGCTGAACCCGTTCGTCAAGAGCGTCTACGGCCAGGCGCCGACCGGGCTTCCGCCGACACCGCTCTTCGGATGCGAGGCGTTTTCACAGCCGATGCCGCGTTTCGACGTGCTGCCGCGCCGCAAGGTGACCTACGCACCGGATGGGGTGACGATCACCGGGCCGCTCAATCC
>QHWK01000191.1 GCA_003223775.1 Acidobacteriota bacterium | reverse complement strand
GCCGCGCCGCGTCGGCATCGGCCGCCGGCGGCGCCGCGCCCGCGAGCGGCATCGTCGACCAGGCGCCGTTCACCTGGCGCACCAGCCGCACGCCCGACGACGGAACCGCGAGCGTGGCCACACGATCGAGGAACGCGCGGCCCGGCGCGGTCTCGGCAAACGCCGCGTCGACGGCGACGACGCCGGGGTTGTTCGTGCGAATGCTCTCGAGCGCTGTCGCGAGGTTCGTACTCATGAAGCGCAGCTTCGCGCGGCGGCCGCGGTGCACGGCCGTTTCACAGAATTTCCGGCAAGGCGTCCGGAAGGAGCATTTTCCGTGCAAGTCGTCACCTCCTCGTCCGCGGCCGCGCGCCTGCGCGCCGCCCGCACTTTTCTCGGCGCCCATCCTCCGGTATCTGAAGCAGTCATCGTCGGCGCCTCGCGCGGCGCGGCGGACGATCTCGCGCGCAGCGTGGCGCGGCTGTCCGGCGCGACCTTCGGCCTCGCGCGATTCAGCTTCACCGAGCTCGCCGCGCGCGCGGCGGCGGCGCGTCTCGCCGGCGAACGGCGCGTGCCCGCGACGCCCGCGGGCGCCGAAGCGATCGCGGCGAGGGCGGCGTTCGATGCGATCGCCGCGCGCGAGCTCGCGTACTTCGCGCCGGTTGCGGCGCTGCCCGGCTTTCCGAAGGCGCTCGCGCGGACGGTGCACGAGCTGCGGCTCGCGGGCGTCGATCCCTCGACGCTCGCGAATGCCTCGGGCGCCGCGGTGCTCGGCGCCGGCGCGATGGCCGATCTCGCCGCGCTGCTCGCGCGCGTCGAAGAGCAGCTCGCACGCGGCGCCGTCGACGATCGCGCGGCGCTCTTTCGCCTCGCCGCCGATGCCTGCCGCGACCGGCAGGTGCGCTGGGCCACGCTGCCGATCGTCCTGCTCGACGTGCCGCTCGAGTCGCGGGCCGAACAGGAATTCGCCGCGGCGCTCGTCGCCGCGTCGCCCGACGTGCTCGCGACGGTGCCCGGCGACGATCGCGCCGCCCTCGACGCGTTGACGGCGATCGGCGCCACGCTGACGACGATTCCCGACACGGCGGCGCCTGGAACGGATCTCGCGAGCCTGCGCACGCACATCTTCCGCAGCGCGCCGCCGCCGCGCCGAGATCGCGCCGGCGACGTGCGGCTCTTCTCGGCGCCGGGCGAAGGCCGCGAATCGGTGGAGATCGTCCGGCGGATTCTCGACGAGGCGGCCGCCGGCGTGCCGTTCGACGAGATGGCGGTGTTCCTGCGCGCGCCGCAGCCGTACGTCGGCCTGCTCGAGCACGCGTGCGCGCGCGGCGACGTGCCGGTGTATTTCGATCGCGGCACGCGGCGCCCCGATCCCGCCGGCCGCGCCTTCGTCGCGCTGCTCTCGTGCGCCGTCGAAGGGCTGTCGGCGAAGCGGTTCGACGAGTACCTGTCGCTCGGCCAGGTGCCGCCTTTCGGCGCCGCGACGCCGACGGCGCGCGACACGGCGTCCTGGTCCGTGCTCGCCGCAGATCGCGAAGGGCCGTTGGCGGCGCTCGTCGATGCAGGCGCCGAACAGCCGGAGGACGTCTTTCAGGGCGCCGACGATCCCACGATCGATTCCGACGACGAGGCGGTCGTCGCCGGCACGCTGCGATCGCCGTGGAAGTGGGAGGAGTTAATCGTCGAATCGGCGGTCGTCGGCGGGCGCACGCGCGCCGACGGCAGCGCGCGCTGGCGGCGCCGCCTCGAGGGACTGGCCGGCGATTACCGCTACCGGATCGCGGCGCTGCGCACGGAAGAGCCCGAGTCGCCGCGCATCCGGCGCTACGAGCGCGATCTGGCGAACCTGACGCACTTGCGGCGGTTCGCGCTGCCGATCGTCGACGCGCTCGCCGAGTGGCCTGAGCGCGCGACGTGGGGCGAGTGGATCGACCGCTTCAGCACGCTCGCCGCGGCGACGCTGCGGCGGCCGGCGCGCGTGCTGCAGGTGCTCGCCGATCTGCGGCCGATGGCGGCGATCGGGCCGGTGACGCTCGAGGAAGCGCGCGACGTGCTGCACGATCGGCTCGTCACGCTCGACTGGGAGCCGCCGGCGCGCCGCTACGGACGCGTCTTCGTCGGGACGCCGCATCAGGCGCGCGGCCGCGCGTTTCGCGTCGTCTTCGTGCCGGGCCTCGCCGAGCGCGTCGTCCCGCAGCGGCCCCGCGAGGATCCGCTGCTGCTCGACGATCGGCGGTCGGCGGTCGATCCGGCGCTCGTCGATCAGGAGCGGCGCGGGAGCGCCGAGCGCCTGCTGCTCGAGATCGCGATCGGCGCCGCAACCGAGCGGCTCTACTTGTCCTACCCGCGGCTCGACGTCGCGGAGACGCGCGCGCGCGTGCCGTCCTTCTACGCGCTCGACGTGATGCGCGCGATCACCGGCCGCGTCCCCGATTACCGCGTGCTCGCGTCCGAGGCGGCCGACGAAGGCGGCGCGGGCCTCGCGTGGCCGGCGCCGAAGGATCCCGGCCGCGCGATCGACGACCTCGAGCACGACCTCGCGGTGTTGAAGCCGCTGCTCGAGGCGAGCGACCGCGACGCCGTGCGCGGACGCGCACACTACCTGCTCGGGCTCAGTGAGCCGCTGCGGCGATCCGTCACGAGCCGCTGGCTGCGCGACAAGCGCGCGTGGTCGCAGGGCGACGGCTTGATCCGCGTCGTCCCCGGCACGCAGCCGGCGCTCGCCGCGCATCGGCTGCGCCGCCGGCCGTACTCGCTCTCCGCGCTGCAGCGCTTCGCGACGTGCCCGTACCAGTTCCTGCTGGCGACGATCTACCGGCTGGAGCCGTGGGACGAGCCGGAGCCGCTCGTGCGGATGGATCCGTTGACGCGCGGCAGCCTGTTCCACACCGCGCAGGCCGAGTTCTACCGCACGATGCAGGCGCGCGGCGCGCTGCCGATCGACAAGGCGCACGTGGCCGACGCCGTCAAGACGCTCGACGCGGTGCTCGATCGCGTCGCGGAGAACTACGCCGAGACGCTCGCGCCGGCGATCGAGCGCGTCTGGCGCGACGAGATCGGCGAGCTGCGGCGCGATCTCGGGATCTGGGTGCAGAAGCTCGCGGACGATCAGACGTGGCGGCCCGAGTACTTCGAGTTCAGCTTCGGCCTCGACGGCGAAGGACGCGATCCGCGCAGCGTGAAGGAGCCGATCGTCATCGACGAGGGCTTCATCCTGCGCGGCTCGGTCGATCTGATCGAGGAGCACGCGCAGACCGGCGTCCTGCGCGTCACGGATCACAAGACGGGGAAGAACCGGGCGACCGCCGATCTGATCGTCGGCGGCGGCGCGATGCTGCAGGGCGTGCTCTACAGCGTCGCCGTCGAGCGCGCCCTCGGGAAGAAGGTGGCCAGCGGGCGGTACTACTACGCGACCACCGTCGGCGGCTTCGTCGACAAGGAGATTTCGATCGACGGCTACGCGCGCGCGCAGGGGCTGCAGGTGCTCGCGATCATCGATCGCGCGGTGGAGACCGGATTCCTCGCCGCCGCGCCAGACGAGCGCGCCTGCACGTGGTGCGATTTCCGGCCGGTCTGCGGTCCGCGCGTGGAGCAGCGGACGGCGGGCAAAGCGCGCGACCGGATCGCGGATCTCGAGGCGCTGCGGGGGATGCGATGACGACGCTCATCGACGACGCCGGCGCGCGCCGCGCGATCGCGGAAGATCTCGACGACACGCTCATCGTCGAGGCGGCCGCCGGCACCGGCAAGACGACGGAGCTCGTCAACCGGATCCTGCGCGTGCTCGCGTCGGGGCGCGCGGCGATGGTCGAGATCGTCGCCGTCACGTTCACGGAGAAAGCAGCGGGCGAGCTGAAGCTGCGCCTGCGCGAAGCGCTCGAGCATGAGCGCGCTGCTGCGTCGGACGACGACGTCCGCCGGCGGCTCGAGCAGGCGCTCGAAACGCTCGAAGAGGCGCACGTGAACACGATTCACGGTTTCTGCGCCGAGCTGCTGCGCGAGCGTCCGGTCGAAGCGGGCGTCGATCCGCTGTTCGCCGTGCTCACCGACATTCAGGCGGATCGTCTCTACGCGCGCGCCTTCCGCGCGTGGCTGCAGGAGGCGCTCGCGCAGCCGCCCGAGGGGCTGCGGCGGGCGCTGCGGCGCACGAGCATGCCCGCCTTCGGCGTCGCCGCCGAGAGCAGCGGCCCGATCGACCGCCTGCGCGCCGCCGGCCGCCTCCTCGCCGAGTGGCGCGACTTTCCGCAGCCGTGGTCGCGCCCGCCGTTCGACCGCGAGGCCGAGATCCGGCGGCACGTGGCGGCGCTGCACGCCTTCGCCGATCTCACCGCTGCCGCCTCGTCCACGCGCGACAATCTGTACGTCGACACCGACCGCGTGCGCCAGACGAGCCGTCAGATCCGCCTCGAGGAATCGTTCGGTTCCCTCGATCTCGACGGGTGGGAGGCGCGGCTGATCGATCTCACGCGCGATCGCGGCTTCTCGCGCACGCGCAAAGGCGCCGGCTACAAGTACGGCAAGGACGCGACGCGCACCGACGTCCTCGCCGCGCGCGATCGCCTCTTCGCGGAGCTGCAGCAGTTCCGCAAGGACGCCGACGCCGATCTCGCCGCGTGCCTGCAGCAGGAGCTCGCCGGCGCGACGGCGCGCTACCAGGATCTGAAGCGCGCGTCGGGATCGCTCGACTTCGCCGATCTCCTCGCGCGCGCGCGCGACCTGATCGCGGACGACGCCGCCGTCCGCGCGCACCTCCAGCGGAAGTTCACGCGCATCTTCGTCGACGAGTTCCAGGACACCGATCCGATCCAGGCCGAGATCCTGAAGCTGCTCGCCGGCGACGTGCCGGGGAAGCTGTTCATCGTCGGCGATCCGAAGCAGGCGATTTACCGTTTCCGTGGAACCGATCTCTCGACCTACTGGACCGTGCGCGACGAGCTGAAGGCCCGCGGCGGACGCGTCCTGCAGCTGACGACCAGCTATCGCAGCGTGCCGTCCATTCAGCGCTTCGTCAACGCGGCGTTCTCGATCGAGATGACCGGGAACCGCGCGACGCGGCAGGCCGACTACGTGCCGCTGTCGCCGTCGCGCCCGGAGCACGAGCCGCAGCCGTCGATCGTCGCGCTGCCGGTGCCGCGGCCGTACGGCCGCAGCGGACCGCGGCGCGCGTCGGCGAAGGCCATCGAAGCGTCGCTGCCCGACGTCGTCGGCGCGTACATCGCGTGGCTGGTCGAGAAGAGCGCGTGGACGGTGAGCGAGAAGCAGCCCGACGGGCGCGAGGTGCGCGTGCCACTGCAGCCGCGCCATATCGCCGTCCTCTTCCGCCGCTTCGTCAGCTTCGGCGACGACGTCACGCGGCCCTACATCGACGCGATCGAGGCCCGAGGCGTGCCGCACCTGCTCGTCGGCGGCAAAGCCTTCCACGGGCGCGAGGAGGTGGAGACGATTCGCGCGGCGCTGGCCGCGATCGAGTGGCCTGACGACGAGCTCTCGGTATTCGCCGCGCTCAAAGGATCGCTCTTCGCGATCGACGACGAGCTGCTGCTCGAGTTCCGCCACCGGTTCGGAACGTTTCATCCGTTCCGCATCCCGAGAGCGCTCGGCGGCAACAGCGGCGTCGAGCTCGCGTTGACCGGCGAGCCGACGGCGCATCTCACGCCGATCGCCGACGCGCTGCGGCTGCTGCAGCTGCTTCATCGCGGCCGCAACTACCGGCCCGTCGCCGACACGATCGGCCGTCTGCTCGCCGACACCCGCGCGCACGTCGGGTTCATCCTGCGTCCCGCCGGCGAGCAGGCGCTCGCCAACGTCCTGCACGTCGCGGAGCTCGCGCGGCAGTACGAGGCGAGCGGCGGCATCTCGTTCCGCGGCTTCATCGACGAGCTGCGCAGCGCAGCCGCGAGCGAGACCGCCGAAGCCCCGATCCTCGAGGAGGGAAGCGACGGCGTTCGCCTGATGACGGTGCACAAAGCCAAGGGCCTCGAGTTTCCCGTGGTGATCCTCGCCGATCTCACCTGCCGCATGAGCCGCGACGATGCGAGCCGGTACCTCGATGCGGACAGGCGGCTGTGCGCGATGCGCGTCGGCGGCTGGGCGCCGCACGATCTCTATCTGCACGAAGCGGACGAAGTCGCGCGCGATCAGGCCGAAGGCGTGCGCCTCGCGTACGTCGCCGCGACGCGCGCGCGGGATCTGCTCGTCGTCCCGACGCTCGGCGACGATGCGTGGGACGGCGGCTGGTTCTCTCCGTTGAACCGCGCGCTCTATCCGCCGATCGCGGGACGGCGATCGGCGGCGCGCGCCGCCGGCTGCCCGGCGTTCAAATCGAAGGACTCCGTCGTGCAGCGGCCGAACGACGAGACGGCAGGTCCGGCCACCGTGAGCCCCGGGCTGCACGCGTTCGGCGATTATTCCGTCGTGTGGTGGGATCCGGGCGCGCTGCGGCTCGACGAGAAGCCGACCTTCGGCGTGCGGCGCGAAGATCTCATCGTCAAGGACGTGCCGCGCACGGTGGTCGCCGACGGACGCAGCCGCTACGACACGTGGCGCCTCGCGCGCGCGAGCGCGCGGGAAGCGGGAGGCGTTCGGTCGATCGCCGTGAAGACCGCGCGCGAATGGTCGGCCGACGACGCGTCGGCGCTCACGTCGGC
>QHWK01000881.1 GCA_003223775.1 Acidobacteriota bacterium | reverse complement strand
CGAACTTCACCGTGGTCGCGAAGATCCGGAAGGCGATGCTGCCCCGACGAAGTAGCCCGGCCGCGCGGTGACGTCCGCGCGCCCGCTGCGCAGGCGCACCTTGAGCTCGTGCCAGCCGGCGCGCGCCACGCCTTTCGGCGTGTAGGTGAGGAGATAGCGCGCGCGCATCTCGTCGAGCGCGCTCGTGAAGAGCTCGCGCAGCTGCCGATCGGACGTCGCGGACCACGTGCGCCCGCCCGACGAGTCCGCGAGCCGGTCGAGGAAGCGATCCGACTCCACGCGAACCGCGTGCACGACGACGCCGACGCGGCGCGCCGTGTCGACGACGGCGTCTTCCGAGAGCCAGCTCGTGGTGTCGGCGCCATCGGTGAAGATCAGGATCAGCGGACGCGTGCGGTCGTGCGGTTGCAGCGAGAGCGCGAGCTCCACGGCGTCGCGCAGCGCGGTCGCGCCGGAGCCGCTCATCGCGTGGAGCGCGGCGCGCACGGCGGCCTTGTCGCCAGTCATCGGCACGCGCAGATCCACCAGATGCGAGAAGGTGATGAGCGACGCGCGATCGTCGGGCCTGAGCGCGTCGACGAGCCCTTCGCCGGCCTGCGCCAGGTGCGCGAGGCGATCGCCCGCGACGCTCGCGCTCGTATCGAGCAGGAGCGTGACGCTCAGCGGCAGCCGATCCAGCGTGACGCTCTCCACCTCCTGCGCGACGCCGTTATCGGCGACGGCGAAGTCGCGCGCCGTCAGCCCCGGCACGGGAAGGCCGCCGCGCGTCACCGAGACGTCGATCTCGACGACCTCGATGCCGCTGCGGAACACCGCCGGCGGCGTCTGCGCCGCCTGCGCGGCGGCGATGGCCGCCGCGATCGCGATCGTGCGGATCACGGCGCCTGCGCCTGCGCGTGCAGCCACGCGAGCGACACGTGATCGAAGCCCCCAAGGTGAAAGTCCCACCACGGATCGTTGCTCTTCTCGGGGAGCGCGGTGAACGCCGCTGCCGATGCGGCCGCCTGCGCAGCGCGGCCGAGCGCGTGATCGATGCGCGCGAGCGCGATGTAGGGCGTCTGGCAGCCTGGCGCGAGCGCCTGCGCCGCGCTGTACGCGCGCTCTGCCTCGTCGAGCCGGCCGTCGCGCTCGGCGGCGGCGCCGAGGAACAGCTGCACGAGGTACCGGTCGCGCACCTCGGTGGCCCGCGTGAGCGCCGCGTCGAAATTCTCGCGCGCGCGCGGGTCGTGCGTCGTGAAGTGCAGCCACCCGACGCGGAGATGCGCGATCGCCAGGCGATCGTCGAGGCCGATCGCGCGGCGATAGTCGGCGGCCGCGGCGTCGTACGCGCGATCACGTCTGGCGATCTGGTTGCCGCTGCGCAGATCGACGAACGTCATCGCGATCCGCATCTCCGCGAGCGCGCCGCGAGCGACGTACAACAGCGGCTCGGAGGAGTACCACGACAGCGCGTCGCGGATCATCCGGTCGGCATCCCCGAGGCGGCCGTTGGCGGTGTAGACGGTCGCGACGAACGCGAGCCAGCGGCGCTCGTAGACGCGGCGCGCTGCGCCTCGGGTGTGGCGCGCGCGGCGCGGCCGCCGACGCCCGCCACGTCGGCGCGGCTCCACCGCGCGAGCGCCAGCGCGGCGTCCTGCTGATCGCCGCGCGCGTACTGCTGAACGAGCGCCTTGTAGCGTTCGTCGGCGCCCTGCGCCGCCAGACTGTGAGGAACGAGGAGCGCCAGCGCGAGGATCGCGCCTACGGCACGCTTTCGATGGCGCGTGCGTACGAGGCGCGCCAGAGCTTCGCCTCTTCCATCGCGACGATCGGGCTGCCGAAGGATTCGGTGCGCAGCGTTCTGTCGTGACGCACGACGCGGACCCGCCAGTTCTCGGCGCGCGGATCCTTCAGCAGCAGACACGCGGTTCCGTCCGGAAGCTGCCACAAGCGTGCGAGCGGGATTTCACCCATGCGTCTGAGAGGAAGAGGGGAGCGGCAGGCACTCTACCACACCACGGATGAGCTCGCAATTGGTACTCCCGAATCACCCCGAGACGAGCGGCTGCTGCGCCGCTTCCCACGCGGCGATCCCGCCCGCGATCTCGCCGACGTGCGGAAAGCCGCGGCGCTTCAGCAGGCTCGCCGCGATCGACGATCGGTAGCCGCCGGCGCAGTGGAGGAGGATCGGACGATCGCGCGGCAGCTCCTCCATCCGATCCGCAAGATGATTGAGCGGCACGTGCACGCTGCCCGCGATGTGCTTCTGCTCGCGCTCACCCGCCGCGCGCACGTCCACGACGATCGCCTCACCGGCGGCGAGCCGCTCAGCCGCGAGCGGCGCGCTGACCCGCTCGGTCGTCGCCGTCAGGTCCGGCCGCGCTTCGAGGCTGCGCAGTCCCTCCTGCAGGAACCCCACGATGTGATCGAAGCCGATGCGGCCGAGGCGTATCGCCGACTCCTGTTCACGGCCCGGATCCGCGATGATCACGATCGGCCGCTCGCGATCGAGCACCGTGCCGGCCCATGTCGCGTATTGGCCGCCGAGGCCGATGTTGATGCTGCCGGCGAGGTGCGCCGAGGCGAACTCCACCGGATCGCGCGTGTCGAGAATCTGGCCACCGGTGCGCTGCAGCGCGAGCACGAGCTCGAGCGTCATCGGGTTCAGCTCGCGCGCGAGCGCCTCGTCGAGCGTCGGACGCTCTTTGCTGTTCAGCACCGCGTCGTAGGTGAAATACGGCGGCGCGTCGGGCTGGTCGGCCGTGACGAGATCGACGAACGCGCTCTTCGACATCGGCTGCAGCGCGTAGTTCGATCGGCGCTCGTTGCCGATGGTCGACACCGTGTCCTTCGAGAGCGCCTTCCCGCAGAGCGATCCGGCGCCGTGCGCCGGGTAGACGAGGCTGGCGTCGGGCAGCGCGAGCAGCTTGGTCCACAGCGACTCGTACAGCCGCGCGCCGAGATCGGCCGCCGACCAGCCGAGCGCGGCGCGGAGATC
>QHWK01000880.1 GCA_003223775.1 Acidobacteriota bacterium | reverse complement strand
CCATCGTGCCCACCTGCCGCAGCACCATCGTCCGCACGCGTGAAGGCGCCGCGCCGAGCGCCATCCGCAGCCCGATCTCGCGCGTGCGCTGCGAGACGGTGTAGGCGAGCACGCCGTAGAGCCCGACCGCCGCGAGCAGCGTCGCGAGGCACGCGAACGCCGCGGACAGCACGCTGATGAACCGATCGAGGAACACGTTCTGGCGGACCTGCTGGGGCAGCGTCCGCAGCCGCTCGAAAGCCGGCATTCTTGTCCTGGCGATAGGGCCGGAAGAACTGCGGCGGGACCTCCCGTTTCACGTCGCTGTACTTCGCGTTCTGCACGAGCCCCACGATCTCGATGTCCTTCTTGCCGTCGAAGCCCTGGTCGCTCATGTGCTTGCCGATCGCGTCGCGCCCGAGGTTGAACTTCTTCGCGAACGCTTCGTTGACGATCGCGATGCGCGGCTGCGACAGGACGTCGCCGCGCGTGAACTCGCGCCCCGCGATCATCGTCATGCCGAGCGTCTGGAAGTACTGCGGACCGACCAGATTGAAGCGCGCGTTCATGTCCGTGTCCGGCCCCGCCTCGAACCCTTCGACGGCGACGTTGTTGCCCCAGTTGTTGCCGCTCAGCAGCGGCACAGTCGCCATCGTGACCGACGTAACGCCGGGCAGCGCGCCGAGCTCGTCCTCGAGCCGCTCGAACAGCTGGCGCGACTGCTCCGGCTTGTAGCCGTTCAGCTCGGGCGAGATGCCGAACATCAGGACGTTCTCGGCGTGCAGCCCGAGATCGACGCGGCTCACGTTGAAGAGGCTCTTCGTGAAAAGGCCCGCCGAGACGAGCAGCGCCATCGAGAGCGCGATCTGCGCCGTCGCGAGCGAGGTGCGGAAGCGCGAGGCCGATCGGCTGCCCGACGCCTGCCCGCTCTGCCCCTTGAGCGCCGACACGAGATCCGGACGCGTGCCGTGCAGCGCAGGGAACAGCCCGCGACGACGAGGCCTGCGGCGCCGCCGAAGAACGCGAGGAGGCACGACTCGAGGAGGAGCTGGCGCACGAGCTGCCAGCGGCTCGCGCCGATGGACAGCCGCAGCGCCATTTCGCCGGCGCGGGCGGCGCTCCTCGCGAGCAGCAGGTTCGCGATGTTCGCGCAGGCGATCACGAGCACCAGCGCGGTGACGCCGAAGAGCAGCGTGAGAGGCGCCTTCGCTTCACGCGTGATGCTGGTCTGCCCGTGCGCGCCCGGCTCGACGGTGATCGCCTTGCTCTTGAAGCGCGCGAGCGTCTGCTCGCTCATGCCTTTCTGCAGCGGCGCCTCGACGTCCGCGAGGATCTGGCGGTACGGCGTCGCCATCGCGGTGCGCGCCTGCTCGATCGACACGCCGGGCTTCAGCCGCGCGAAGAGGTACACCCAGTAGCTGCGCCGGTTGTCGAACCCCTTGAACGGCTGCGAGAAGCCGCGCATCGTGATCGGCGCGAAGAGTGCCGGCTTCACGCCGAGCGTCGTCCCGTCGAAACCACGCGGCGCGACGCCGATAATGGTCATCGACTGGCCGTTCACCGTCAGCGGCTGATCGAGGATGCCCGGATCGCCGCCGAACCGCCGCAGCCAGTACGCGTAGCTCAGGACCACGACGTGCGATTCGCCGGGCGTCTTGTCGTCGTCGGGGCCGAGCAGGCGGCCGAGCGCAGGCTTCAGGCCGACGACGCCGAAGTAGCTGCCGGAGACGAGGAGCCCCTGAATGTTCTCCGTCTGGCTCCGCGCGGCGAGGTTCGCGCCGAACGACACGTGCGCGGCAACGCCGGTGAACGGCGTTTGCACGCGCTCGAGGTCGCGGAACATCGCGTAGCTGAAGACCTGGTCGCAGTCGCCCGCCTGGTTGCACGACGTGCTGCCTGGCTTCGGCCCCGGCGCGCCGAGGTTCACCAGGCGCTCCCCCTGCGGGACGTCGAGCGGCGCGAGCAGCAGCTGGTCGAACAATGAGAAGATCGCCGCGTTGGCGCCGATGCCGAGCGCCAGCGACACGATGGCGACAATCGTCACGAACGGCGTCTTGACGAGCGTTCTCAGGGCGAGCTTCAGGTTGAGCATACTGATTGAAGATAGACGAACGCCGGGAGCAAATGGTTTATGAGTCGGCGAGCCTGGCCCATCGAATCGAGCGGACCGTCAGCGGCCCGATGTGGCACGGCCCGGCGCTCACCGTATCATGGCGGGCAGATCGCGCTGCTGAAGAAGGCATGAACCCGCGCCATTTCCGATCGGCGGCCGAATTCCGCGCGTGGCTCGCGGCGCACGGCGCGCGCGAGCGGGAGCTGTGGGTCGGGTTCTACAGAAAAGCGTGCGGCAAGGGCGGCCTGGGCTACAAGGACGCCGTGGACCAGGCGCTGTGCTACGGCTGGATCGACGGCGTGAAGAAGCGCGTGGACGCGGACAGCTACATGCATCGCTTCTCGCCTCGGACGGCGAGCAGCATCTGGAGCACCGTCAATCTGAAGCGGATGAAAGAACTGATCGCGCTCGGCCGCGCGGCGCCGCCGGGGCGCGAGGCGTTCGAGCGCCGCGATCCGCGAAAGGCGCAGGCCTATTCGTTCGAGAACAAACCGGCGGCGTTCGACGGGCCGCTCGCGCGGCGCTTCAAGGCGAACGCGCGCGCGTGGACGTTCTTCGGCGCGCAGCCGCCCGGCTACCGGAAGGTGGCCACGTTCTGGGTGATGAGCGCGAAGAAGGACGAGACGAAGCTGCGGCGCCTCGACCAGCTG
>QHWK01000879.1 GCA_003223775.1 Acidobacteriota bacterium | reverse complement strand
TCGTGTTCTCGCGCCCGATCTGATCGGACAGCCAGCCGAACGTCGGACGCGCGAGCCCGTTCAGGATGTTGTCCACGATGCCCGCCATCACGAGCACCGTCGACGAGATGAAGAGGAAGTTCACCGGCAGCCCGGCGATCTTGTAGTCGCGCGCGATCGGCGCGACCTGCGCGGTGACGACGAGCCCGCTCGCCGCGACGAGGACGAACATCACGTACAGGACCCAGAAGAGCGGCGTGCGCAGCATCTCCATCGGGCGGAAATCGTGCGCGCCCTGCCCCAGCTTGCGCGTCGGCGGCGGCGCCTCGCCGGGCCGCGGCGCCTTCAAAAACTGCGACAGCACCAGGATGACGAGCCCCTGCCCGAGGCCGAACCACAGAAACGCGCGATCGTAGCCGTAGGTCCTGATCACGGTGATGATCGGCACCACCGTCGCCGCCGCACCCGCGCCGAAGCCGGCCGCCGTCAGCCCCGCCGCCAAGCCGCGCCGATCGGCAAACCACTTGAGCGCGTTGCCGACGCACGTGCCGTAGACCGCGCCGGCGCCGACGCCCGAGAGCGTCGCCGCGAGATACAGCATCGGGAGCGTCGACGCGTACGAATTGAGCGTCCACGCGATCGCGACGACGATGCCGCCGAACATCACGACGATGCGCGGGCCGAACCGATCGACGAACCAGCCTTCGATCGGGACTAACCACGTCTCGGTCGCGACGAAGATCGTGAACGCGACCTGGATGCTCGTGCGCCCCCAGTGGAACTTCGCGTCGATCGGATCCACGAAATACGTCCAGCCGTACTGCAGGTTCGCGATCATCACCATGCAGATGACGCCCGCCACCAGCTGGACCCAACGGTTCACGCGCGCAGTCGCCGGCAGTGCCCCTTCCGTGCTCGCCATGTCAACGGCCCCCTTTTGCGCGAGTCGTGCAATTAGGAATTTGGAATTTGGAATGAAGAATTCGTCGCATGCTTCTTAATTCTCAATTGCGCCGCGCGAAGGTCGTCCAGCAGCTTCGCGCACGCGTAGACGGCGCGCGTCGCCGGCATCGCCACGCCTCCTGGAGCATCGACGTCTTGTGCTCGCCGACTTTTTCCGCGCCGGCCATCCGCTGGTCGATCGAGATCGGCAAATCGACCCCGAGCTTCGCCGCCACCGCTTCCGTTTCCGTCATGATCTCGCGGATGATCGCCGAGACGCCCGGGTGGCGGACCAGCTCGACGAGCGTGCCGCCCGTGAGCGCGCTAATCGGATTGAACGCGGCGTTGCCGAGCAGTTTCACCCTGATCTCATGGCGAAATCTCGTCGTCACTGGACAGCGAAAGCCGGCCGCGATCAATGCTTCGGCAATCTTCCGCGTCCGCTCCGAGCGGCTGCCGTCCGGTTCGCCGAAGCTGATGCGATTGCCCTCGGTGTGGTGAATGACGCCGGGCTCGGCGACGTCGGTCGAAAAGTACGCCAGCGATCCCACGACGCGGCGCGGCTCGATGGCCGACGCGATCACGCCGCCTGGATCGACGCGCTCGAGCCGAAGGC
>QHWK01000190.1 GCA_003223775.1 Acidobacteriota bacterium | reverse complement strand
CCGACGCGCGTACCTACACGATGCACGGCGACGACATCGTCTGGGTGCGGAGCTTGAGCGGCTATCGCCTCGGCGTGCTGCTGCCGAAAGGCTTCGCGTTCATCTCGTCGAACGTCGCGGCGCAGCTGACGACGGCGTCCGACGGCAGGCTGAAGCTCGCCTTCGCGAACCCGAGCGGCCAGAGCAATCCCGTCACGATTCACGCGCGCCGGACGACGGCCGCGTTTCCGCCGCGCAGCGATCCCGACATGTTCTTCGACGACGTGAAGACGTTGTACGACCTCGATGCGCCGGAGAGCGGCCGCGTGCGGATGGAGCAGATCTACAGTGACTACAGGAAGGGCAGCACGGCGAAGCTCGACGCGCTGGCCTACATGCCGCTCCGCGACGTGAAGGTGATCGATCTCGACACCGGCAGAGCGCTGCCCGTATCGAAGGAGGGAAATGCTGCGGCCGCGAAGCTCGACGTCGCGATCGTGGATGACAAGCAGAGCGCGCACCTGAAGATCACCGGCACGCTCGCCGACGGCAGCTACTCGGCGCCGAACGGCGAGCTCGCGTTCGAGCGGACGGTGCGCGGCCTGCGCAACACCGTGCTGCTGCCCGCCGGCTGGGACGTGTCCGCGGTGTCGCAGTCGGGAACGATCGGCACGTACGGCGGTCGCGCGTTCGTCGCGTTGATCAACCTGAACGCGGAGAACAGCTACAAGGTCACGATTCGCGCGCGAAAGCGAAGCTGATTGCGGGACGTGCTGAAGCCCGTCGCCTATGAGCGACCGGCGAGCTCGTTCGCGTGCGGCTCGTTCGACCGCCGGGAACGCTCTTCAGGCCGCGCCGAACCTTCAGGAGCGGCCCGGCCTTCGACGGCGTCCTCCGTGATCGTCACCGGACGCTTCGGCCGCTCGTCCACGTGCAGCTGGAAGATGTCCGGCCGCGCGTAGTGGCCGACGACGTCGAGGTCGTACTTGCCGCGGACGATCTGCGCGCGATCGATCTCGGCGACGAGGATCGCCTCGCCGTCGGTGTCCGGACCCGCCAGGAAATTGCCGAACGGATCGACGATGCAGCTGCCGCCGCGGCAGACGACGGTCTCGGGATCGTCGCCGAACGGCGTCCGGTAGTTCGTCGGAAAATCGCGGCGCCGGTTGAACTGGTTGCACGACAGCACGAAGCAGCGCCCTTCGACCGCGACGTGGCGCATCGACGCGATCCAGGAGTCGCGCTGGTCGGCCGTCGGCGCGCAGTACAGCTCCACGCCCTTCGCATACATCGCCGCCCGCATCAGCGGCAGGTAGTTCTCCCAGCAGATCACCGCGCCGAGCCGGCCGTACGGCGTGTCGTACACCGGCATCGTCGATCCGTCGCCGAAGCCCCACACGAGCCGCTCGGATGCCGTCGGCATCACCTTGCGGTGCTTGCCGAGATATTGTCCGTCGGGCGCGAAGAAGAGGACGGAGCAGTACAGCGTGCCGCCGTCGCGCTCGACGACGCCGACGACGAGATAGATGTCGTGGCTGCGCGCGGTGCGCGCGAGGCGATCGACGGCGGGCCCGGGGACGTCGACGCTGCTCTCCCAATAGCGGCGGAAATCCTCGCGGCCTTCGTCGGTGCGGCCGCCGACGTAGGCGCCGAAGTCGAGGCCGCGCGGGTACGCCGAGACGAAGGCTTCCGGAAAGAGCACGATGCGCGCGCCGCGGCGCGCTGCGTCCCCCGCGAGCGCGTGGACCTTGTCGAGCGTCCGCTCGCGATCGAACACAACCGGCGACGCCTGCACCACCGCAACGGTGAATCGTTGTTCCATTTGTGCCGATGATACGCTCGTCGCGAGCCGGGTGCGATCGTCCGCGCGCGCGCTCGACGACCGCGGGCGCGGATGCGGCGCTGCGCGTGTTGAACGAAATGGCTCCTTAGCGCTTAGGGAGATGTGAGTCTGAGCGCGGCATCGCGCGATCAGCTGAGATCGAGCACGATTGCTGCGGGCGCGTCGAACTCGATCTCGATCGAGCCGGACGCCAGACGGATCACGCGCGGCGTGCGGCCGTCCGCGGCAAATGCCTGATCCTCGGTGGTGAGGACGACGCCGTAGTTCGACGGACGGGCGCGGTCGAGGAGCGGATCGAGCGGCACGCGACCGGCGCCGGCGACGCGCACGACAATCGCGAACGTGCCGCGCAGCAGACCGATCGTGTGCTCGTCGAGCGCTTCAACGGCGAGCACGTCTCGGTCCGCGCGATCCAGCCGCTCGCGGCGGAGCGCGATCAGCGCGCGATACAGACGCAGCACGCCGGCGTGCGCCGGCGACGACATCTCGTCCCACGCCAGGCGGCTCGCCTCGAACGTCGCGGGATCCTGCGGATCGGGAATCCGGCTGCGAGCGCCTTCGTCCGCGAACGCCGAGAACCCGGAGAACTCGCTGCGCCGGCCTTCCGTGACGAGCCGTCCGATCTCCTCGACGTGATCGGTGAAGAAGAGGAACGGCGAGGTCGCGACCCATTCCTGGCCCATGAAGAGCAGCGGCGTCTCGGGCGCGCAGAGGAGCAGCGCCGAAATCGCGCGGTAGACGCCGAGATCGATCGCGTGGTGCAGGCGATCGCCGAGCGCGCGGTTGCCGACCTGATCGTGATTCTGCAGGCAGATGACCATCCGCCGCAGATCGATCCCCGTCGCGTCGGTGCCACGCGCCTCGCCGGTGCGCGCGGTTTTCTGTCCCGTGTAGAACCATCCCTGGCGGATCGTCGCGGCCAGGTCGCGCGCGCTGCCCGTGAAATCGGCGAAGTAGGCCTCGGAGTCGCCGGCCACCGCGCGGCGGACCTGGTGATGGAAGTCGTCCGCCCACACGCCGTCGAGGCCGTATCCGCGTGGCCGCGGCTCGACGATCGCCGCGAGATTGCGCTCGTCTTCCGCGATCAGGATCACCGGCCGATGCGACGCCGCGCGCACGCGATCGGACAGCTCGCCGAGGAAATGCGTGGCGCTCTCGTCGACGAGCGTATGCGTCGCGTCGAGCCGCAGGCCGTCCACGTGGTACTCGGCGATCCAGTGCAGCGCGTTCTCGATCAGGAACGCGCGCACCTGCTCGCGTCCCTCGCCATCGAGGTTCACGCCGAGGCCCCACGGGCTGGCGTGCCGATCGGTGAAGTACAGCGGGCTGAACGCGGAGAGATACGCGCCGTCGGGCCCGAGGTGGTTGTAGACGACGTCGAGCATCACCGCGAGCCCGTGCCGGTGCGCGGCGTCGACGAGCAGCCGCAGATCGTCGGGCTCCCCGTAGTGATGCGAAGGCGCGAAGAGGTCGACGCCGTCGTAGCCCCAGTTGCGCCTTCCGGCCGCCTCGGCGATCGGCATCAGCTCGATCGCCGTCACGCCGAGCGACGCGAGATACTCGAGCCGCGATCGCACCCCCGCGAACGTCCCTTCGGGCGTGAACGCGCCGACGTGCAGCTCGTACACGACGAGGTTCTCGCGCACCGCGCCGCGCCACCCGTCGTCGGTCCACTCGAAGCGATGCGGATCGACGAACATCGACGGGCCATGGACGCCGTCGGGCTGAAAGCGCGACGCCGGATCCGGATACTCACGATCGCCGTTCACGCGAAACACGTAGCGCGTGCCGTGCGCGACGTCGGGTTCCCATGCGGTGAAGCAGTCGTTCGGCAGGCGCTCGAGCGCGCGGGTCCTCGAATAGCCGGGATGCTTGAAGACGACGTCGACGCGATCGGCTGCAGGCGCCCACACCGTGAACTGGGCGCCGCCCTTGGTGGGCACGGCGCCGAGCGTGGGCGCCCACGTGGCAGTGCGTTCAATGGACGAGATCACACTGACCGGACGAGCACACACCGTGCCCGGTCGCGCCGCCAGCGGCGCAACGCGTTGAGTTCAGAACGGATACACCGCGCGTCCACGCCCTGCCGCGCTGGAGGGAGCCGACGACTGCCGATTGCCCAATGCGTCGAGCAGAATCGGCAGCAGCGCGTGCATGCGGCAGAGCGCGGGGCGCGCGGGTACGAGACCCGTATGAAAACCGCGCGCCAGCAGGCGGTCGAGAATCGCCGGCCGGCTCGCGACGACGTGCACGGGGACGCTCCATGACGCGCCTTCGCCGCTCACCGCCGCCGCCGGCTGATGGTCGCCGAGAATGACGAACACGATGTCGCGGCCGGCGTGCTTGCGAAGATAGCCCGCGAGCGTCTCGTAGGTGTACGCGACGGCGTCGACGTAGCCCGGCGCGAAGTGCGTCCAGTCGGGCTGCTGGGCGTACGCGCGGATGACATCAGGACCGTCCCACGGATGCGCGTCGAAGATTCGATGCCACGCGGGTTGATACGGCGGCGTCGGGCTGAAGGGAAAGTGCGTGCTGATCGTCGGATAGAAGACGAAGAGGTTTGGCCGCGGCGCACGATCGAGCTCGAGCGTATCGAATTTCGCGAGCGTGAACTGATCGGGAATCGCGAACCAGCCGAACTCGGGACCGCGGTAATCGAGCCGCGCCGCGACGTACACGTCGTCGAATCCGTAGAAGGCGCCTTCCGGCCAGCGCTGCCGCAGCCCCGGCATCAGCGCGACGGTGCGATACCCGCGGCGCGCGAAATCGGTGACGACGGTGTCGCGATGCTCGGTCATCAGGCGCGCGTTCGTCTCCGGATCGCGGACCTCGACGCCGGACATCAGGCTGATGTGCGCGAGCCACGACGATCCGCCGAAGGTCGGCGAGTCGACGAACGTCGAGACGGCGCGTCGGCCCGTGTCGCGGACGGCGGCGTCCAGAACCGCGCGCGCGGCGACGAGGCGCGGCGCGATGTCGGCGCGCTCGAACGCGACGGCGCCGTAGGCCTCGATGAACACGAGGAACACGTCGGCGCCGCGCGCGAGCGCGAGATCGCCGTCCATCGGCGGGCTCGGCGCGAGCGTCATCGACGCGCCCATGGCGCCGGCGACGAGACGAGCCTGGCGCGCGTAGGCCGTGACGACGGGCGTCGCGAATCGAGGGACGGCGGGAGCGCGGTCCGTCACCTGCTGCGCGACGAACAGAAGAATCATCGCCGCGGCAGCGATCGCCGCCCCGGCTCGTACGTGGCGATCGTCCATCGCGGCCACGACGCGGCCGAGCGCCCACCGGAAGATCGCGTAGAGCGCGGCGACGACGATCGCGAGCGCAACGAGCACGGCGATCGTGATCCACGGCGGCACGGCGGTCGTGATCATCGCGGCGACGTCGGGCATGTACCTGACGTCCCAGTACACGTTGATGTCGCGTCCGTAAAGCGCCGGCGTCGTCACGTCGGCGTAGTGGCCGATCACGAGCAGCAGCCAGACGACGGCGAGGAGGCGCACGCGGCCCGCGGCAACGGGGTGATCGGAGCGCCACCGCCACGCGGCGAGGATCAGGAGCAGACCGGCGAGCTCGACCGACAACTCGCCGCGCCAGCCGATCGCCGGCGTCGGCCACACGTTGTGAAACGACAGCGACGCGTCGAGCAGCGCAAGCGCGGCGGCGAGCGCGGCCAGCGCTACGGCGCGCGGCGCCACAGCCACAGCGTGTCGATGAGGAACGACCAGGCGAGCGCAGCGAGCGCACCGGCGGCAATCGCGGCGCTGATCGGAGGGGCGACGAGCGGCACGAGCGCGATCGTGAGCGCGGCCACCTGCACCACGCAGATCGTCTGGCGCCGGCGGCTCGGCGGCAGCGGCGTCCGCATCCAGCGCCACTCGGCGCCGGCGGCGACGAAGGCGTAGCGCATCGCGCCCGACGCGAGGACCCACACGCCCGCTTTGCCGAACGTCCACGCGAGCACCGAGAGCGTCAGGATCAGCAGCGCGTCAACTTCCATGTCGAAGCGCGCCCCGAACTCGCTCGCGATGGCGTGGCGCCGCGCGAGCCAGCCGTCGACGCCGTCGAGCGTCGTCGCGACGAGGCTGGCCACGACCGCGCCCGCCGCGAGCGCGGGCAGCGGCGCCTCGCCGACGAGGCCGACGATCAGCGCCGCCGCCGCCGCGCGCATCGTCGTCACCTGGTTCGCGGGGCCGAAGCGCGTGAACGGATGATGCTGCTGCAGGAAGCCGAGCGACACGAGCATCAACGCGGCGAACGCCGCCGACGCCTTTGCGGCGTAGAGGGCGCTGAGCGGCAGCGCGGCGCGCGCGGCCGCGGCGAGCGCGGCAACGGCGACGAGCGCGACGAGATGGGTCGCGACGGCGCTCGCGCGCAGGG
>QHWK01000878.1 GCA_003223775.1 Acidobacteriota bacterium | reverse complement strand
TAATAGGGCGCAGCCAGACGGACGCCGGTTGCGCGTCCCATAGCCCGTCAACCAAGGAGACGACATGGCCAAGAAAGCAGCGAGCAAGCGGAAACCGAACGCGGCGTTCATGAAGCCGGTTCAGCCGAGCGCAGCGCTCGCCGAAGTCGTGGGGACCAAACCGATCCCGCGCACCGAGATCACGAAGAAGCTGTGGGCCTACATCAAGAAGAACGGTCTGCAGGACAAGAAGAACAAGCGGATGATCAAATCGGACGACACGCTGAAGCCGGTGTTCGGCGGCAAGACGCAGGTCAACATGTTCGAGATGACGAAGCTTGTCAGCAAGCACGTGAAGTGAGTCGTCGTCATGGCTGATCGCTGATGGCTGATGGCAATGGCGGATCGCTGATGGACGCTCCATCGGCTCCATGCCATTAGCCATCAGCCATCAGCCATGACACGCCAGTCCCCGCCTGCGCCGTAGAGTACACTTCGGCGCATCCCATGGCCCCACGTCGTTTTCTTCC
>QHWK01000877.1 GCA_003223775.1 Acidobacteriota bacterium | reverse complement strand
CCTCGGCAGCCTGCTGCTGCCGCGAGTGATCCCGCCGCGCCGGCATCCGCTTCGCGTGTACGCGCTGCTCGAGCTCGGCATCGGCGCGCTCGGTCTGTTGATTCTCGTCAGCATGCCGCTCGTCGGCGGCGTCTACACGGCGTGGGCCGGCGAAGGGACGGCGGGCATCGTCTTTCGCGCGGTGATTGCGGGGATCTGTCTCCTGCCGCCGACGATGCTGATGGGCGCGACGCTGCCGGCGATCTCGCGATGGGTGAAGGCGACGCCCGACGGCGTGGCGTGGCTCGGCTTCTTCTACGGCGGCAACATCGGCGGCGGCGTCGTCGGCAGCCTCGTCGCCGGCTTCTACCTGCTGCGCGTCTTCGACGTCGGCACGGCCACGCTGGCGGCCGCGATCGTCAACATCATCGTCTTCGCGATCGCGAGCGTCCTCGCGCGGCAATCGCCGTACGAAGCCGACGCGCCGGCGTCGGCCGCGGGGCGCGCGCCGGGCGCGTGGCCCGTCTACACGTCGATTGCGCTGTCCGGCACGACGGCCCTCGCGGCCGAAGTGATCTGGACGCGGCTGCTCTCGCTCCATTTCGGCGCGACGGTCTACACCTTCGCGCTCATCCTCGCGGTGTTTCTGATCGGCCTCGGCGTCGGCAGCACCGCCGGCGCGAGCCTCGCGCGCACGTCGCCCTCGCCGCGGCGCGCGCTCGGCTGGTGCCAGCTGTTCATCTGCGGCGCGCTCGCATGGGCGGCGTATCAGCTCACCGAGTCGCTGCCGTACTGGCCGATCAACCCGTCGATTGCGACGACGCCGTGGTTCACGATGCAGCTCGACTTCGTCCGCTGCCTGTGGGTCGTGCTGCCGGGCGCGATTCTGTGGGGCGCGAGCTTCCCGCTCGCGCTCGCGGCCGTCGCGACGACCGAGCAGGACGCGGCGCGGCTGGCCGGCGGCGTGTACGCCGCCAACACCGTCGGCGCGATCGCCGGATCGCTCGTCACCAGCTTCGTCCTCATCCCGTGGATCGGCACGTCGCACTCCGAGCAGGTGATCATCATCGTGGCGGCGCTCTCCGCGCTGTTGATGCTCGAGCCTTCTTTTTCGACCAGGGCCGCACCCTCTGCGCCCTCTGCGCCCTCGACGGTCTCCGCGGCCTCGGCGATCTCTGCGTTCTCCGGCACTGTCGTCCTCGCGATCGCGATGATCGCGGCGGGGATGCTCGCGCGCAGCATCCACCCGCTGCCCGGACTGCTCGTCGCCTACGGGCGCTACTCGGCGACACGCGTCGGGCAGGCCGACGTGATCTACGTCGGCGAAGGCTTGAACGCGTCGGTCGCGGTCTCCGAGCTGTCGAATGGCGTCCGCAACTATCACAACGCCGGGAAGGTGCAGGCATCGAGCGAGCCGCAGGACATGCGGCTGCAGCGGATGCTCGGCCATCTGACGACGCTGATTCCGGCGCACCCGAAGAAAGTGCTCGTCATCGGCTGCGGCGCCGGCGTCACGGCGGGTGCCGTCTCGGTGGACCCCGCCGTCGAGCACGAGACGATCGCGGAGATCGAGCCGCTCGTGCCGCGCGTGGTTTCCACCTATTTCTCGCAGCACAACTTCGACGTCGTCCGCAACCCGAAGGTCCACGTG
>QHWK01000873.1 GCA_003223775.1 Acidobacteriota bacterium | reverse complement strand
CACGCTCGAAGCGGCGCGCGCGGCCGGCGTCTCGCGCTATCTCTACACCTCGTCGGCGTGCGTCTACCCGGAGTTCAAGCAGACGGACGCGGCGGTGACGCCGCTCAGGGAAGAGGACGCGTATCCGGCGCAGCCGCAGGACGCGTACGGCTGGGAGAAGCTGATCGCGGAGCGGCTGTGCGCGCACTACCGCGAGGACTACGGCATCGAGACGCGCATCGCGCGGTTCCACAACATCTTCGGCCCGCTCGGCACGTGGCGCGGCGGCCGCGAGAAGGCGCCGGCGGCAATGTGCCGCAAGGTTGCGACCGCGAAGCTCACCGGCGCGCGCGAGATCGAGATCTGGGGCGACGGCGAGCAGACGCGATCGTTCTGCTACGTCGACGATTGCCTCGAGGGCATCGCGCGGCTGATGGCGTCCGGCTATCGCGAGCCGCTCAACATCGGACAGGATCGGTTGATCTCGATCGATCAGCTCGCCGACATCGTGTGCGCGATCGCCGGCGTGTCGCTCGGGAAGCGGCACGTGCCGGGGCCGCAAGGCGTGCGCGGACGGAACTCCGACAACAGCCGCCTGCGGCGAGTGCTCGAATGGGAACCGCGGATTTCGCTCGAAGACGGCCTCGCGCGCACCTACGCGTGGATCGAAGCCGAAGTCGTCCGCGATCTCGGCGCCCCGACTCGTTATTTGTAGGGCGAGGCTTTCAGCCTCGCCGAGGCGACCCTGAAAGGGTCGCCCTACATCACTTCCCCTCGTCCGCCTGCGCGGCATCGCCACCGTCTCCCGACGGGAACATGCCGGCCACGTGCTCCGCGGCCTGGTCGTCTTCCCGCCAGCGACGGTGCATCCAGAGCCACAGCTCCGGATGGCGCCGCACGTACATCTCGAGGACGTCCGTGCAGCGCTGCGTGAGCTCGCGCACCGCGTCGGGCGAATCGGGCCCCGGGGGCTCGATGGCGTGCTCGTAAATCAGCCGGTAGCGTCCGCTTCCGAGTGGCAGCGCGAAGACGGGCACGACTGGCGCGCCGGTGCGCAGCGCGAGCGCCGCGACGGCGGAGGTGGTCGCCGCCGGCCGTTCGAAGAAGTCCACGTAGATGGCGTCGCGGCTCATGATGTGCTGATCGATCAGCACGGCGACGCCGCGCCCTTCGTGAAGCGTGCGCATCACGCGCCGGATCGTGCCGCGCCGCTACACGACCGTGTTGCCGGTGCGCTGGCGGATCGTCTCGAGCAGGCGATTGAGATACGGGTTGTCGAGCGCGCGCGCGAGGATCGCCACCGGCTCGACCTGCAGCGCGTGCACCATCGCCTGGATTTCCCAGTAGCCGAAGTGGCCGGTCACGAACAGGACGCCCTTGCCCTGCGCGTACGCGAGGCGCGATCGCTCGACGCCGTCCACCTCCACCGACGCGAGCATCCGCTCGGGCGTCAGCGTCGCGAACCGCAGCAGCTCGAAGAGCAGGCGGCCGAAGTGGCCGAAGGCCGCGCGCGCGATCGCGCGCCGCTCGCGGGCCGGGCGCGCCGGAAACGCGGCGGCGAGATTGCGGTGCGCGATGCGGCGGTGCGCGCCGTCGAGCGTGTAGAACGCGAGGCCGAGCGCCGTGCCGCACGCGCGCACCAGCCGGACCGGCATCACGCGGACGGCGACGATCAGCGCCCGAACCGCCGCGTACTCGAGACGGTGCCTCATCTTTCCATTGCGGATTGCGGATTGCGGATTGCGGATCGCGCCAACGCGAGGCGTTCGAGTAGCCACACGCGGAAGACGTCCGCCGGCTCGACGCCACCGAGATCGCATGCGCTCAACCGCACGGCGTCCTTCTCCGTCGTCAGCACGATCGCCGATCCTTTCGCGCGCGCTTCGGTGGCGATCCGCGCGACGTCGCGCGCGTCGAACGGATGGTGATCGCGGAACTGCATCATGCCCGTGATGTCCCAGCCCGCGCCCGCGACGTCGGCCTCGAACCGCTCCGGCCGCGCGATGCCGGCGACGACGAAGACGCGCGACGCCGGCGGGACGACGACCGTGTCGCGGGGAGGCGAGAGACGGCGCGGCGCGCCAATGGAGCGCGTCACGCGGAACACGCGCGCGATGCCGCACCCGCGCGCGATGCGATCGGCCGCCGTGTCGTACCCCGCCGTGACCAGCGCCGCGTCGGCGACCGCCGCCGCGGAGAGCCGCTCGCGCAGGCGGCCGGCGGGCAGCGGGCGATCCTGCAGATCCTCCTCGGCGACGAGCAGCAGATCGACGTCGCGCGCGAGCTGCAGGTGCTGGAAGCCGTCGTCGAGCAGGTGCACGGTGGCGCCGAGCCGGCGCTCCGCAATCCGCCCCGACAGGTACCGATCGGCCGACACGAGCACCGGCACGCCGGGGAGAGCGCGCGCGAGCATCAGCGGCTCGTCACCGGCTAGGTCGAGATCGGCGAGGACGGCCGTCCCGTCCGACACGACCATCACGCCGTCGCGCACCACGCGCCGCCCGTACCCGCGCGTGAGAACGGCCGGACGCTCGCCGCGCTTGAGAAGCAGCCGCGCGATGTAATCGACGATCGGCGTCTTGCCGGTGCCTCCGATCCGCAGATTGCCGATGCTGATGACGGGGCGTGTCAGCCGGCGCCGCCGCGACGGGTCGCGCGCGTACCAGGCCCGCCGCCACGCCGCCGCCGCGCCGTAAGCCGAGCTCAAGCCCGCCTCGACGACCGGCATCACCGCCATGTCCGGATCAATGGACCAGGCGGAAAGGCCTGACGACGGCGCGGCCGTGGCCGTCACCTGGGGGCAGCAGCGCGCCGATCACCTCGAGGGTCTTGGTTTTCGCGCCGCGGTTGGCTTCGACCAGCGCTCGGGCCGCCGCTCCGAGCCGGGCGCGGCGCACCGGATCGGTGACCAGTGTCAGCAGCACCTCGTCCAGCTCGCGATCCGACTGCACCTGAATCGCGGCGCCGTTGGCGAGAAACGTGTCGGCGATCTCCTTGAAATTCCGCATGTACGGTCCGAACACGATCGGTTTGCCGAACATCGCCGGCTCGAGGATGTTGTGGCCGCCGTGGTCCACCAGGCTGCCGCCGACAAACACCGCGGTGGCCAGTTGATACAGCTGCGCCAGCTCTCCCATCGAGTCGAGCACGACGACGTCGGCCCGCGGCTCCGCGTCGATCGGCAGCTCCGAACGCCGTATCGTGACGAATCCGGCGTCGCGGGCGAGGCGTTCGACCTCGCCGAAGC
>QHWK01000189.1:6551-12306 GCA_003223775.1 Acidobacteriota bacterium | reverse complement strand
AACGTCGGCAGCGCGACAGTTCCGTCGGGCGCGACGATCGACTGCGTCGTCTCGACCATCACCTCGAACTTCAGCGAGCCGGCCGGCTTCTCCCGCCAGTATTCGAACGCCTCGCACCACTGCGCAAGAGCGCCCACCTGCTCCGGCGCGGTGATCTTCGGCAGCGTGACGACGAAGTTCGGCGGCAGCGCGCCGCTCGTCCGCTCGAGCAGCCGCGTGAGGAACAGATCCATCGTCCGCAGGGCGCGGCGCTTCAGCTCCTCGCTGAGCGGCTTGATGCGAATGCCGATCGACGAGGGCAGCGTGCGATCGCGCATCGCCGCCGCCACCTCGTTCGCGGCGATCTGCAAATCCTCGACCGGCTCGCGCGTCAGCTTGTCGACGACGCGCGGGTAGATGCGCGCCGCCAGATCGCGATCGAGCGCGAAGGTCTCGGCGAGCGCATTCGCGTCGGGCGCGTAGTCCTGCAGCGCGCGGAGCGCCACCGCGCCGAGCTTCTGCGCCGCGTCGGCCTTGAACAGATGCGCGCCGCCGTAGACGACGTGCACCGGCTGGCGGCGCGGCGAATCGCCGGGGAACTGGCGCGCGACGGCGGCGTTCGGCTTGTCGACCGCATCGAGGATCGACGACAGCGCGTTGTCGGGGATCGACGTGTCCGCCATGCGGCGGAGTATAACGGTCTCCGAGGAGCAGCGGGTCGAGGCGGGCGGCAAAGGCGGCCGCTCTTCGAAATCCAGGATCAGATCCAGGATCAGATCCAGGATCGGATCCAGGATCAGATCCAGGATCGCATGGACCCGGCGTCGCCGCAGGATAGTGGACTTGGTCACCGGGCCGCACCGCGCGCAGCGCCGCTCGTGCATCGGCGGGCTGGTTCACGGCGGCATCCTCGGCTCACCTCGCCGCGCACGAGGTGTTAGCCCTCTAATCGCCTCTGTGTCCTTCGCGACCCACCCGGCCTGCCAGACCCGCCCGGCCTGCCAGACCCGATCGAGCGCAAGCCGCCCGGCGAGCGCCTTCATCTTGTCCGGCAGCGCGTTGGTGGTGTTCATCATGTCGTAGCGCCCGCCGGTGTTCCGCGTGAGCGTTGTCGCGACGACGTCTGGCGTCCCGCCTCCCTTGTTGCCCTCGAGCACGAACGCGTGCACGGTCGCGCCGCGCGCGCCGAGGCCGACCGCCCACTTGTTGAAGGCGTTCTCGTGCGCGGCCGCGCTGCTCTCGGTGCCGTCGCTCGTGAAGATGACGAAGACCGGCCACCGGTCGTCCGCCTTCTTGAAGAAGCGCTCGTCGACCTCGAGCAGGCCGTCCATCAACACGGTGCCGGCGCCGTCGGTGAACAGGCCTCCCGCCGTCTCCTTCAGCTTCCTGCGATCCGTGGTCGGCTGGATGCGCACGCGCGCCTGCCGTCCGGTCGTGACGATCAGCACTTCGTCCTCAGGCGGCAGCGCGTCGAGAAACCCGACGGCCGCCGCGCGCATGTGCGTGAGCGCCGGCGACGCCGCGTCGCTCGTGTCGAGGAAGAGCGCAATGCGCATCGGATCGGTGGCCGGCGCGGCGTGCGTGACGACGCGCGCGACGCCGCCTTCGGTCAGCTGAAAATCGCTTGCGGTGAGATCCGTCACCGGATCGCCGCGCTGATCGACGACGTGGACGAAGACGTGGCGCGGCTGCATCTTCGCGGCGGCCATCGACGCGCCTGCGAGCAGAACGACGAGCGCGCGCGTGCGCGGTGAGCTCCAGGTCATGCGCGGGACTCTACGGCCGCGCCGCGTACCGCGTCAACGCGAAGCTGCGGCGGAAGGCGCGCGTTATACTGCGGCGTGCGCAACGAACGGCGCCTCGCCGACGGCCGGGTGGAGCTCGTGGACACGCGCCGCGTCGAGGCGAGCCCGCTCTACAACCGCGATCTCGCGCCGGTGCCGCTGGCCGCGCGGACCTGGTCGACCTACAACTACGCCGCGCTGTGGGTCAGCATGGCGCACTGCATCCCGACCTACATGCTGGCGTCGGGCCTGCTCGCGTCGGGCATGAGCTGGGCGCAGGCGCTCGTCACGATTCTGCTCGGCAACACCATCGTGCTCGTGCCGATCCTGCTCAACTCGCATCCGGGCACGAAGTACGGCATTCCGTTTCCGGTCTTCGCGCGCGCCGCGTACGGCACGCTCGGATCGAACGTGCCGGCGCTGATGCGCGCGCTCGTCGCGTGCGGGTGGTTCGGGATCCAGGCGTGGATCGGCGGCGAGGCGCTGCACACCTTCTTCAGGACGATCGTCCCGGGGTGGCCGACGCTCCTCGGCGCCGGCTTCGGCGGACACACCACCACCGAGTGGGTCTCGTTCCTGCTGTTCTGGGGAATCAACGTCTACATCATCTATCGCGGCATGGATCTGCTGCGCGCGGTGGAGAACTGGGCGGCGCCGTTCGTCCTCGTGATGACGGCGGTTCTCCTGTGGTGGGCGATCACGCGCGCGAACGGCCTCGGCCCGCTGCTGTCGCAGCCCGGCAAGTTCCACTCGTTCGCCGAATTCTGGCCGGTGTTCGTGCCCTCGCTGACCGCGATGATCGGCTTCTGGGCGACGCTCTCGCTCAACATGCCCGACTTCACGCGCTTCGGCCGCAGCCAGCGCGAGCAGATCGTCGGCCAGGTCGTCGCGCTGCCGACGACGATGTCGGTGTTCGCGGCGATGGGCGTGATGATCACGAGCGCGACCGCGATCATCTACGGCCAGGCGATCTGGGATCCCGTGCAGCTCGTCGGCCGCTTCACCTCGCCGCTCGTCGTCGCGATCGCGATGTTCACCGTCGTCGTCGCGACGGTCGCGGTCAACATCGCGGCCAATGTCGTGTCGCCGGCGAACGATTTCGCGAACGCCTTCCCGCGCGCGATCAGCTTCAAGACCGGCGGGCTCATCACGGGCCTGCTCGGCATCGCGATCCAGCCGTGGAAGCTGCTCGCCGATCCGTCCGGCTACATCTATACGTGGCTGCTCGGCTACTCGGGCGGCCTCGGATCGATCGCGGGCGTGCTGGTCGCCGACTACTGGCTCGTGCGCCGCCGCGAGCTGCGGCTCGAGGATCTGTATCTCGCCGACGGCGCGTACCGCGGATGGAACGCGCGCGCGATCGCCGCGACGGCGCTCGGCTGCGCGCTCGCGTGGGGCGGGCTCGTCGTCCCTGCGCTGAAGCCGCTGTACGACTACGCCTGGTTCGTCGGCTTCTTCGTCGCCGGCGCCGCGCACTTCGCGTTCGCGCGGCTCGGGTCCGTCGGCGAGCTGGCCGTGTCGCGCGTCGGCGATTCCTGATCGCCGCGGTACCTTCCTCGGCTGGACGCTCGACGCGTTCGACTTCTTCCTCGTCGTCTTCGCCCTCACCGCGATCGCGCAGGAGTTCCACACCTCGGACGCCGCCATCGCGCTCTCGATCACCCTGACGCTCGCCTTCCGCCCGGTCGGCGCCCTCCTCTTCGGCCTCCTCGCCGACCGCTACGGGCGCCGCCTCCCGCTCATGATCGACCTCGTCTTCTACTCGGTCGTCGAGGTGCTCTCCGGCCTCGCCCCCGGCTACCGGAGCTTCCTCGTGCTGCGCGCCCTGTTCGGCATCGGGATGGGCGGCGAGTGGGGCGTCGGCGCGTCGCTCGCGCTCGAGTCCGCGTCGCCGCGGCTGCGCGGGCTGCTCTCGGGCCTGCTGCAGGAAGGCTACGCGCTCGGCAACCTGCTGTCGGCCGTCGCGTTCCGGCTCGTGTACCCGTACTTCAACTCGCTCTACCCGGGCAACGGCTGGCGCCTGATGTTCTTCCTCGGCGGCGCGCCCGCGCTCCTGTCGCTCTTCATCCGCGCGAGAGTGAAGGAGTCGGACGCGTGGCACGAGCACCGCACCGACTGGACGACGTATCGCAAGTCGCTGCCGCTCTACTGGCGCCGCTTCGCGTACCTCGTCGTGCTGATGACGATGATGAACTTCATGTCGCACGGCACGCAGGACATGTATCCGACGCTGCTCGGCACGCTCGGCTACAACAAAGCGCGCATCGCGGACCTGACGATGCTCTCGGGAATCGGCGCGATCCTCGGCGGCCTCGCGTTCGGCTACTACTCCGACGTGTCGGGCCGCCGCCGCGCCATGCTGACGGCGATGATCTGCGGCCTCGTCGTCGTGCCGTTCTGGATCGCGGGCCACAGCCCGTGGCGGATTCTGATCGGCGTCTTCCTGATGCAGTTCTTCGTGCAGGGCGCGTGGGGCGTGATTCCGGCGCACATCAACGAGCTCTCGCCGAACCACCTGCGCGGGTTCTTCCCCGGCTTCGCGTACCAGCTCGGCGTGATTCGTCCTCGCGTTCATCGTCACCGCGACGGGCCCAGAGGCGAAGGGCGTCTCCTTCAGAAAGGGTGGTCATGGCTGATGGCTGATGGCTGATGGCAAATGGCAGAGGGCCGATGGGTCATCCGTCCTCCATCCACCATCCTCCATAGCCATCAGCCATCAGCCATCAGCCATGACGCCCGTCATGGATCTGCGCCAGCTCGAAATCCTTCAAGCGATCGCCGAGACCGGATCGTTCACCGCGTGCGGACGGAAGCTGCACGTGTCGCAGTCGGCGATCAGCCGGCAGATTCTGCTGCTCGAGGAGGAGCTCGGCGAGCCGCTGTTCCTGCGCGTCGGGCGCCAGGTGCGGATGACGCCGGCGGCCGAGAGCCTCGTGCAGCTCGGCAAGCGCGTGTTCCTCGACGTCCGCGAGACGGTCGGTGCGATCACGGATCGGACGCGTGAGCTGCGCGGCACGCTGCGGCTCTCCGGCGGCATGACGGTCTGCCTCTACGTCTTCCCGCCGCTCCTGAAGCATCTGCGCCGCGTGCATCCGCAGCTCGACGTCCGCCTCACGGTCGCGATGGCGGGCCATTCGGTCCAGGAGATCCGCGCCGGGCGGGTGGACGCCGGGCTCCTCACGCTGCCCATCGACGACGCCGACATGGTGACCGTGCCGGTCCTGCGCGAGGAGCTGCTGCTCGTGACGATGCCGACGCATCCGCTCGCGCGGCGGCGCACGGTGGCGCCGCGCGACCTGGCCGCGGTGCCGTTCGTGCTCTTCGAGATGGGATCGGCGACGCGGCGCGTGATCGACAACTTCTTCGCGAGCGAGAGCATCGAGCCGACGGTGGTGATGGACACGGAGAACGTCGAGATCATCAAAGCGATGGTGAAGACGGGCCTCGGCATCGGCATCGTGCCGTATCAGGCCATCGCGCGCGAGGTGAAGGCAGGTCAGCTGTTCTGCTCGCGGATCGAAGGCCACGAGCTCGTCCGCGAAACCGGCTGGGTCTACGCCCGCGCGAACCGCGTGCCGCGGATGATCGAAGAGCTGCTGACGGCCTTCCAGGCGGTGAAGGACAAGCTGCGCCTGACGCTCCCGCCGGGCCGCCGGCGGCATGCATGATCGAATCAGATGGGTTCTATCAGATCATTCTATTTTTTGCGGGCCTCGGCGGTACGTATGCTATTGCCATCATGAGCAACGAACGCGATCGTGTCATCTCCATCACGTTGTCCGAAGCCGAATGGCAGGCGTTCGTGTCGCGGCAGCCGCAGCCGGTGAACTGGCTGCGGGACAGGATCAAGGAAGAAGTGCGCGGCGCCGGCGCCTCAGGACAGGAGGGCAAGTCGGCCGCCTAGGACGTCGGTCGCTCCTCGCCACTCGCAAACACGATCTCGAACACCGTTCTGCCAGGCTCGCTCGATACGGATATCGTGCCGCCGTGGC
>QHWK01000189.1:0-6458 GCA_003223775.1 Acidobacteriota bacterium | reverse complement strand
GAAGCGAATCGCGTTGGCCGCGAGATTCTGCAGCGCCTGCTCGAGGCGATCGCGATCGCCGATCACCGTGTCCGCGCCCGGCTCGATTGACGCGCTGATCGCGACGCCCGCGGCGCGGCACGCCGGCTCGTGGCGCGCGGCGACGCGGTCGAACAGCTCGGCGACCCGCACGCGGTCCTGCGCGAACGTCCTGCTGCTGCCTTCGAGCCGCGCGAGCTCCAGCAGATCGCCGATCAGCCGCTCGAGCCGGTTCGTCTCGTCGCTGATGATCCCGAGATAGCGGCTGCGCGTCGCTTCGTCGAGCGCGAGCTCCGTCATCGCGAGCGTCTCGAGATAGCCGCGCATCGCCGTCACCGGCGTCGTCAGCTCGTGCGAGACGTCGGCGAGCAGCTGCCGCCGTGCGCGGTCGGACGCCGACAGCGCCTCCGCGCGCGCGGAGAGATCTGCCGCCATCGCGTTGAAGGCGCTCGCGACCGCCGCGATCTCGTCGCCGCCGCGATCGGGCGCGCGCGCCGACAGATCGCCCGACCCCAGGCGCCGCGCCGCCGATTCCACCGCGCGCAGCCGCCGCCGTGCAGGACCGAAGATGAGCGCCGAGGTCACGATCGTGCCGACGATCAGCACGCCGCCCGCGACGAGGGCGAGCATCGGCGCGAAGCGGCCGAGCAGGAACCCGAACGGCGCCTGCGGCGGCACGACGACCAGGCCCGCGAGCCTGCCGCCGACGACGATCGGGGCGGGCCGCACGAACGGGACGCCGCCCGGCCCGCGCTCGAAGCCGCCGCGGCCGAAGAACTCCGGACGATCGCCGGGCTCCGGCCGCGGAGGCCGCGGGCCATCGGGGCCGTCGAATCGCCACCACTCGGGACGATCGCCGCGCGCCGAGCGCTCGACGCGCCGCGCGAGCTGCTCGCGCGCCATCCGCAGCAGCGGCTCCGGGAACGACGAGCTGCCGCTCGTGATCACGCGGCCGTCGGCGAGCAGCACGAAGAAGGGATGCGTGTACTGCGCGTACTGATCGTGGACGTAGCGCTGGAGATCGGCCTGCGCGTCGCGCTCGAGGACGTTCGCGAGATCGAGCGCCACGTTCGAGCCGAGGCGCGCCGGCGACTGGCCCGGCAGGCTGCGCCCCGACTGCGACACGGCCCACGTGAACAGCATCGCCTGCACCACGAGCATCGCGGCCAGCAGGCCGACGACGCCGAGCGCGATCCGGAAGTAGAGGCTGCGGTACCAGCGCACGGGGTTCTCGTTCGATGCTAATCCCTAATCCCCGAGGCCCGGTCCACGCGTCGCGCTGTCACAGTCTTTTCACGCCACGCCGCGGCGGCGCCTCTGGATAATCGATCGCATGCTGACGACTACGCTGCTCATCATCGCGCTCGCGCCAGCGCCTCCTGCGCAGGCGGCGGAGAAACCGTCGATTGCCGGCGTCTGGACGCTGAACAAAGATCTGAGCGACAGCGGCGCGCGGGACCGCGGCGACAACACCGGCGACGATCACGGCGACCGCGGCCGGCGAGGCGGCTACGGCGGCGGCGGGCGCAGCGGCTTCGGCGGCGGGCGCTACGGCGGCGGCGGCATGGGCCGCGGCGGCGGCACGCGCGGCGCCGTCATGAGCCCCGAGGAGATGCAGCGCATGCGCGACGCGATGCGCGATCTCACCAACCCGTCCGATCACCTCACGATCACCGAGACGGGGTCGATGATCGTCGTCACCGGCGCCGACGGCCGCACGACGCGGTTGTCGCCCGACGGCAAGAAGATCAAGGACGAGAACACGGGCATCGAGCGCAAGACGAAGTGGGACAGCGGCAAGCTCGTCAGCGAGATCAGCGGGCTCGGTCCGGGGAAGGCGACTCAGACGTTCGCGGCGGATCCGGAGCACCACCAGCTGAAAATTACCGTGCAGATGGAAGGCCGCGGCGGCTCGAATCAGCCGCGCACCATCACCAGCGTCTACGACACGGATCAGCGCTGATTGCGCGAAAACGTGGCACCGTTCTTGGAATTACGATCGCATGCTTATCGCGGCCGGCGTCCTTGCGCTTCAGCTTATAGGTGTGCAGGCGCCGGTCGCCGCCGACCCGACGCCGCAGCAAGCCCAGACCTCGCAAGCCGAGCCGCAGCAGAAGCCCGACGAACAGAAAGCTGAAGCGAAGGAGCCGCCGACTCCGCCGCGCACCGGGATCCATGCGCTCTTCGGCAACCTGGTCGAGGACGTCAAGCATCTCCCCTCGATGCAGAACGTGTACATCGCAGCCGTCGCCGGCGGGCTCGCGATCGCCGCGCATCCTGCGGACCAGACCTTCAACGCGCGGCTGCGCAGCCACTACGACGGCGTGAACATCGTGTTCGCGCCGGGCAAATACATCGGCGACACGCCGGAGCAGGTGGCGCTGTCGCTCGGCACCTTCGCGTTCGGCCGCGCGTTCGATCAGCCGAAGGTGTCGCACCTCGGGATGGACCTGATTCAGGCGCAGCTGCTCACCGAGATGCTCGTCGAGCCGATCAAGTTCGCCACGCGCCGCGAGCGGCCCGACGGCAGCAACCGCCAGTCGTTTCCGTCGGGCCACGCGGCCGTGACCTTCGCGACGGCGACGGTCATCGGACGTCATCTGGGATGGCGGAAGAGCGTCCTCGGCTACGTGATCGCGTCGTACGTCGCCGCCTCGCGCCTGCACGACAACCGCCACTACCTGAGCGACGTGATCTTCGGCGCCGGCGTCGGATCGATCGCGGGCCGGACCGTCGTCCACCATGCGTCCGACTACTGGGCCTTCACGCCGGTCAGCGTTCCCGGCGGCGGCGTCGCGTTGCTCGTCACGCGCCTGAAGTAGCCGTCTCGCCCAGCCGTTTTCCGTTTTCAGGTACTCCCGAGCGTATATCCGCGGATAGAGATTGCCGTGCGACGGCCGAAATCCAGCGGAATTCCGCCTGCATCACCGGTCGAGCATCCGGCACGGACGACGCAATACGGCTGGCGTGCGAAGGAGGACGTCCCGTCGATGGTGGCACGACGAGGTTCCCAGTATGTCCGGCGAGCGCTGCTCGCGCTCCTCATGTTGGCGGCCGCGGCCCAGAAGCTGTCCGCGCAGACCACACCCCAAGGACCCAACGAGTGGCTGTGCGACGCGTCCTATCAGGACTGCCGCGCGCCACTCATCAGGCTGATCCAGCAGGAGAACGCCGGGCTCGACGTGGCGTTCTGGTTCATGCAGGACGCGCGCTACGCGACCGAGATCATCAAGCGCTGGCAGGCCGGCGTGCCGGTCCGGATTCTCGTGGACCCGCTCGCGAACCCGACCTATCCGGGCAACGACCAGATGCTCGCGAGCTTCGCGGCGGCGGGCATCCCCATGCGCATGCGGAAGTCCACCGCGCCCGGCATCCTGCACTGGAAGATGATGCTCTTCGCCGGGCAGAACATCGTCGAGTTCTCGGGCGCGAACTTCAGCCCCACCGCGTTCGTGCCGCAGACGCCGTACGCCGACTACGAGGATGAGACGATCTACTTCTCCGACGACATCTCAGTCGTGCAGAGCTTCATGACCGAGTACGACACGCACTGGATCGAGACGCAGTACTACCAGGACTACGCCAACATCACGAGCCCGCCGGCGCGCCTCTATCCGATCTTCACGAAGGATTCCGCGCTGAACTTCCCGCAGGCCGAAGACTACGCGCTGCGGATCCTGAAGCGGTACCCGAAGGAGCAGCAGGCGATCGACGCGATCATGTACCGCATCACCGACGAGCGTCAGACCAACGCGCTCATCGCGGCGATGCAGCGCGGCATTCCGGTACGCCTCATCAGCGACATGAAGGAGTACCGCTTCCCGAGCCGCCAGTGGGTGTCCTACAACCTCGACAAGCTGTGGGCGTCCGGCGTCCCGCTGCGCGTCCGCGGCCACGACGGGTTGAACCATCAGAAGCTGGTCCTCTTCTACAACAATCAGCCGACGGTCGGCACCGCCGGTCCCCTCACGGTGTTCGGCTCGTCGAACTGGACGACGCCGTCGGCGAACCAGCAGCAGGAGCACAACTACTTCTCCCTGAAGCCGTGGATCTTCCAGTTCTTCGAGAGCCAGTTTCTTCGCAAATGGTGTTCGGGGACGTGGGCCGCGGGGATGCCCGACTCCTGCGCCGATCATTTGAATCCGGTCGGCTCGGTCGAGACGACCGACTACGTGCCGCTGCCGGCCGACAAGCCGATCAACCTGCTGCCGGCCAATGCGGCGATCAACCTGAACACGGCCGGCATCGTGCTGAAATGGGACCCTGGGTACTTCGGCCACATCTACGACGTCTACTTCGGCCAGGATCCGAACGCGCCGCTGTTCAAAGCGGACCTCAAGCTCGGGCCGATCGACTACCAGACGCCGAAGACGAAGAAGACGCTGACGCTGCCGGCGCTCCAGCCCGGCACGACCTACTACTGGCGCATCGTCACGAAGACGATGGCGGGGTTGATGTCGAAAGGTCCCGTGTGGAGCTTTACGACCAAGGGGACGCCGCCGATGCCGCCGCCGCCCCCACCCGGCGCGGTGACGCAGGTCATCTGGGCCGAGGACGTTCCCGGCCAGGCCGTCGTCGGGGCGTGGCAGTTCGTCAGCGATCCGACCGCCGCGGGCGGCTACGTGTTGTGGAATCCCGACAAGGGCAAATCGAAAATCTCGCCGGCGCTGGCGTCGCCGGTGAGCTTCTTCGAGGCGACCTTCGACGCGACCGCGAACGTGCCGTATCACGTCTGGGTTCGCATGCGCTCGCAGGCGAATTCGCTGAACAACGATTCGGTGAGCGCGCAGTTCAGCGACTCGGTGGACGCGTTCGGATCGCCGAACTACCGCATCGGCACGCCGTCGGGCGCCGAGTTCGTGCTGCAGGACGGCACGTCGGGATCGATCAGCGGATGGGGATGGGCCGACAACGGGTTCGGCAACTTCGGTCCGGACATCCTTTTCGCGACGACCGGCACACACACGATCCGCATCCAGGTGCGGACCGACGGAACGATCCTCGATCAGATCGTCATCAGTCCAGACACGTACGTGCGCTCGTCGCCGGGCGCAGCGAAGAACGACGCCACGATCCTCGCGAGCACGGTGAGCGGCGCGGCCGGCGGCACGGCGCCGCCGCTGCCGGATCCGTGGCAGCGCGGCGACATCGGCGTCGTGTCGATCAACGGCATGGCGAGCTTCGACGCGGCGACGAGCACGTTCAGCGTGATCGGCGATGCCGGCGACATCTGGGGAACCGGCGACGGGATGTACTTCGCGTATCAGTCGCTCATCGGCGACGGGTCGATCGTCGCGCGGCTCGCAAGCGTCGAGAACACGAACGTCTGGGCGCGCGCCGGCGTCATGATCCGCGAGTCGATGGCCTCGAACGCGGCCAACGCGTTCATGTACTGGGCGCCGGGCAAAGTGAGCGCGTACCAGCGGCGCCGCGCCGCCGGCGACTCGACGTTCGCGACGCTGGGATCGGCCAACGTGCTCGCGCCGCGATGGCTGCGTCTCGATCGCGCCGGCGACGTCTTCACCGCGTATCAATCGGCGGACGGCGTCGACTGGACGTGGGTCGGCAGCGACACGATCGCGATGGCGCCAACGGTGATGATTGGTCTCGGCGGCGCGAGCGCGAACGCCCTCAAGACGTCGGCGTCCACGTTCGACAACGTCACGGTGACGGCGGGCACGCCGGCGCCGCCTGCTGCGCCGCCGACGCCGCCGGCGCTGCCGGACGAGTGGACCGATCAGGAGATCGGCGCCGTCGGATTCACCGGCGGGACGACGTTCGACGGCGCAAGCGGGACGTTCGCGGTGAGAGGCGCCGGCAACGACGTGTGGGGCGCCGCCGACGCCTTCCACTACGCGTACCGCGTCCTGAACGGCGACGGCTTCATCGTGGCGCGCGTGCGCAGCCTGCAGAACACGTCGACGTCGGCGAAGGCCGGCGTGATGATCCGCGCGTCGCTCGCCGCCAACGCGCCGAACGCGTACATGCTCGTGACGCAGGGGAAGGGGACCGATTTCCAGCGGCGCCAGACGGCGGGCGCCGCGACGGTGAATCAGGTGGGCACGACCACCGCGCGCGCGGCGTGGTGGGTGAAGCTCGAGCGGATCGGCGACACGTTCAATGCGTACGAGTCGCCCGACGGCGCAGTGTGGACGCTCGTCGGCACCGATACGATCCCGATGGACGCAGCGGTGTACGTCGGCCTCGCCGCCGTCAGCCACAACATCATGGCAACGACGACCGCGAACTTCGATTTCGTGTCTGGAAACAGATAGGTGAGGATCGGCAAGGCAGGAAGGCAGGAGGGCAGGAAGGGAGGAATTCAAGGGAGCAAGGCAGGAAGGCAGGAACCACGAAGGCTGGAAGGAGCAAAGTCGGAAGGCCCGCCTTTCAGCCTTCGCCTTCAGCCTTCGGCCTTACGCCTTCGTCCTTCCCGCCTT
>QHWK01000188.1 GCA_003223775.1 Acidobacteriota bacterium | reverse complement strand
CGCGTCTACGACGCGCAGGCGCTGTGGCGGAGCGTACGCTTTCAGCCGTGATCAGCGCTGGGATTCGGGATTCGGGATTCGCGCGCGGACGGAACCACGAAGACACGAAGAAAACCGAGGAGCACGAAGAAATCCGTTTGTACAAAAGAATTCTTCTTCGTGATCTTCGTGAATCTTCGTGCCTTCGTGGTTCCGGCCTCCGTCGCTACGACGTCTTCGAATACGTCATCGTGCGCGTCGTCGACTGGCCGCCCGACTCGAGATCGCGAACGATCGTCAGCGTGCTGCCGCTCACCGTCAGCATGTCGCGGCCCCAGTTCATGCCCTGCTTGAAGTGCAGGTGCAGCGTCGCGCCGTCCCAGTGCGCGCGCGTCTTCAGCGCGTTCACGTCGCCCGCCGGCGTCGCCTTCGTCTTGCCGTCGATCGTGTAGCTGGCGACCTTGCCGCCGACTTCGACCGACACGGCGCTGCCCGTCTGCGTAATCGTCACCGCCGCGGGCGCCTGCGCGAACAGCGTGTCGGCGTACGGGCCGGCGATGCCGCCGCCGCCCGGGCCTCCGCGTCCGCCGCGTCCGGCGGCGACCGGCGGTTCGGCTTTCGCGAGCGTCCACGTGCCGTTGAATGTCGCGCCGCCGCCCTTGCTCGGCAGATCGTTGGTCGGCGCCGCGATCCCCGTCTGCGTCGACGCGGCGCGAGGCACGAGCGGCTGCGGCTTGTAGACGTGCGCCGGATCGGCGCCCGGCCGCGGGCGGAATTTCTGCGACCGCCCGCCGAAGACTTCGGCGGTGTAGAGGTTGCCTTCGGTATCGGCGCCGAACTCGTGCACCGCCCAGAAGAGCCCGGGCGTCGTGCCGTGCGTGCCCCACGCGTAGAGCAGGTGGCCCTGCAGGTCGTACTTCAGCATCTTGTCGAGCGGCCCGGAGAAGACCCACAGGAATTGATCGTCGCTGATGCGAATGTTGTACGGCTGCTGGATGTTCGGGAACGCGTCCAGATACGTGCCGTTCTCGTCGAAGACCTGGATGCGGTTGTTCGCGCGATCGGACACGTAGACGCGCCGGCTGCGATCGATCGTGATCGAGTGCGGGGTGTTGAACTGGCTCGGCCCGGTGCCGCGCGTGCCCCATGTCATGAGGAACTTGCCGTTCTTGTCGAACTTCGCGACGCGCGTGTTGCCGTAGCCGTCGCTGATGAAGAACGTCCCGTCGGGCAGCCACGCGATGTCGGTCGGCCGCTTGAAATGCGATCCGTCGCTGCCCGCCTCGTAGCGCGTGCCGAGCGTCATCAGCAGCTGCTTGCCGTCGTTGGTGAACGTGAAAATCTGATGATGGATGTCGTCCACGACCCACACGTTGTGGTCCGGGTCGTACGGGCTCATCAGCACCGAATGCGGGCCCCGCCCGTCCTCGAAGAGGTAGTCCCACTGCGTCCACGACTCGATCGCCTTCCCCTCGTGATCGACGACAACGAGGCAGTTGCGGAATTCGGGAGTGGGCGTGGTCGCCTGCTCGCCGAACGAACCCCAGAAGCCGGTGAAGGCGGGCGCCAGCGTGGAGGGCAGCTTCAGCTCGCCGCGGTTCGCGATGAAGATGCGGTTCGGCGTCTCGGCGAAGATGCCGCCGGTCGATCCCCAGATGTAGCCCGGTTTTGCGAAGGTGAGCGGCTGCGGCCATCCCGTCACGACGTCATACGGGCCGGTGCGGTCGTCGCCCCCCTTTTCCTGCATGAACGCGCCGGCCGACAGCGTCACGAGGATCGACGCGGCGAGGAGGGCGGTGAGCCGGACGCGCATGGCGGACCTCCTTATGGATCCGGAATGTTGGAGCCGACGGGATTCCGCGGGCGGCGCCGAGCATCTCACGATGACCGATCGAACGCAACGGGGCGTATGATGCCGCCGACTGACCCGGGTGCCTCGCTCAGGAGGGAGATATGGCGATCGGACGATCCGTACGGCGGGTATTCGTCGGCGCGTTCCTCTTGGTCCTCCTCGTTCCGAATGCCGCGCGCGCGCAGAGCGCGATCGCAGGCGTCGTCAAAGACACGACGGGCGCGGTGATGCCCGGCGTCACCGTCGAAGTCGCGAGCCCTGCGCTGATCGAGCAGACGCGGTCGGCCGTCAGCGACGCGCAAGGCCAATACAAGATTCTCGATCTGCGGCCCGGCACGTACAGCGTCACCTTCACGCTGCCGGGATTTTCGACGGTGAAGCGCGATGGCGTGGAGCTGCCCGCGAACTTCACGGCGCCTGTCAACGCCGAACTCCGCGTGGGCGATCTCCAGGAAACGGTGACCGTGTCGGGCGCATCGCCGGTCGTCGACGTGCAGCAGGCGGTGACGCAGCAGGTGCTGCCGCAGGCGCTGCTCGACGCAGTGCCGACCGGCGGCCGCAACATCCAGTCGATCGGCGCGACGCTCGTCGGCGTCACGCAGTCGCAGCCGGACGTCGGCGGCGCGCAGGGGATGCAGCAGACCTATCTCGCCGCGCACGGGAGCGATCCGAGAGACAACTACATCATGGTGGACGGCATTCGCCTCAACGGCATCGAAGGCGACGGCGCGATCCAGCAGTACTTCAACGAGGGCATGTTCTCCGAGATGAGCTATCAGACGGGCGGCATCTCCGCCGAGTCGTCTGGCGGCGGCGTCCGGCTGAACATGATTCCGAAGGACGGCGGCAACTCGCTGAAGGGCGACGTGTTTTTCTCCGCGACGGGCGTCTCGCTGCAGGCCAATCCGCTGACGCCGGATCTCGTCGCGCAGGGGCTGCAGGCGGGCAACGCGCTCGAGAGCATTCACGATCTGAACGTCTCGGCCGGCGGACCGCTCAAGGTGAACAAGCTGTGGTTCTTCGGATCGACGCGCCACTGGGGCGTGAACCAGACCCTTGCCAACTCGTTCTATCCGACGGCGCCGTTCTCGCCGACCGACACCGGATTTACCCCCGATCTGTCGAATCAGGCGGTGGACAACAACCTGATCAAGAGCTACATGACGCGGTTCACCTGGCAAGTGAGCCCGCGGAACAAGCTCTCGTTCTATTTCGACAAGATCATCAAGTTCCGCGGCCACGAACAGAACAGCGCCGTTGCCGGCGCCATCTCGGTGTGGTCGGAGGACACGTTCAGCACGCGGCAGCCGAAGCAGTACTACATGACCGAAGCGAAATGGACCGGCGTGTGGTCGACGAGGCTGCTCTTCGAGGCCGGCATCGGCATCAACAACGAGTCGTACACCACGGGCGAGCTGCAGCCGGGCCTCGAAGACTGCCTTGCCGCCGGCACGTGCAACCCGATCCCGAAGTTCAACGTCACGAACGGCCAGGAGTGGGGCGCGCCGCCGACGCCGTTCTACGTGCACCTGCCGGTGCGCGGCACGGCGATCACGTCGCTCTCGTACGTCACCGGATCGCACGCGTTCAAGACCGGGTTCGAATTGTCGCACGGCAAGAACGGCCTGCAGCGGCGGTTCCAGAATCCGAACATCAACTTCTACGAGCGGTATCGAACGACGAACGGCGTCACCACGCCCGTCCAGGTGACCATCTTCAACACGCCGACGGAAGAGTTCGACAACCTGAACGCCGATCTCGGCGTGTACCTGCAGGACACGTGGACGCTGAAGAAGTTGACGCTCACGCCGGGGGTGCGCTGGGAGTACTTCAACGCCAGCTATCCGGATGAAGGCGTGTCGGTGCAGCAGCAGGCGTTGATGCTCGCCGAAGGCTACACGCAGCGGCCGCTCTTCCCGGCGCAGACGATGCCGACGTTCAAGGATCTCGCGCCGCGCTTCGGCGCGTCGTACGATCTGTTCGGCGACGGCAAGACGGCGATCAAGGCGAGCGTCGCGCGCTACAACTCCGCGTTCTCGACGGTCACCTTCCCGCAGGTCTACAACCCGATGGTGCTGTCGACCGACACGCGCAACTGGCTCAATCCGGCGGCGACCAACAACGTTTTCGTGCCCGGGGTCAGCCAGCTGGGGCCGTCGACGAACTCGTCGTTCGGTCTCATCACGCGCACGCCCGATCCGGGGATCACGCGGCCGTACAACGTCGAGATGACCGTGAGCGCGCAACGCGAGATCGTGCCCGGGATGTCGGCGAGCTTCGGGTACTTCCATCGCCACTACTACAACCTGATCTACACGGACAACACGGCGCTCGACGTGCCGGACGCGTTCACGCCGATAAGCGTCCCGAACCCGTGCGTCGCGCTCACGGCAGGCTCGCTGCCGTGCGGCGGCAATCAGCCGCAGACGCTGACGCTCTACAAGATCAACCCGTCGCTCATCGGGAAGGGCGCGCCGGTCGTCGATCGCAACTCGGCGAACAACTACCGCGTCTACAACGGCATCGAAGGGTCGTTCATGGCGCGGATCCGCGGCGGCGCGCAGGTGTTCGGCGGATTCCTCACGGCTCGCCAGATCTCGAACCTGTGCGATTCGACCGACGGCACCGGCACGATCGCCTTCGCGCAGGCGTCCAACCCCAATTACACGATCTACTGCGACCAGACGCAGTTCGACATCCCGTTCCGCACGCAGGTGAAGTTCGGCGGGACCTATCCGCTGCCGTACGGCTTCAACGTCAGCGGCACGTTCCAGAGCTATCCGGGCACGCGCAACTACGGATCGGGCGCGACGAACTTCGATTACGTGCAGCAGACGTATCTCGTGCCGACCGCGCAGCTGACCCCCGGGCAGGCGCAGGAGACGGTGAACCTGAACACGCCGGGCAGCCTGTACCTCCCGCGATGGAACCAGCTGGACCTGCGCTTCGCGAAGAAGTTCAAGCTGCCCGCCGGCCGCGGCTACTGGCAGATTCAGGGCGACTTGTTCAACACGCTGAACGCGCATCCGATGCTGGCCGTCACGACCAACTACGGATCGGCGCTCGGCAACGCGACGCAGGCGCTGCAGCCGCGCATCCTCACGATCGGCGCGCAGCTGCACTTCTGAGACGGGGAGGGCGCAGAGAAGGCAGAGCCCGCAAGGGAGGCCGGAACCGCGAAGACACGAAGTAACTCGAAGACCACGAAGATTTCTTTTGTACAAGTATTCTTCGTGATCTTCGTTTCTCTTCGTGCCTTCGTGGTTCCGTCAGTGCTCCGCGCGGAAGTGCGTGCCGCGCGTCTCAGGCCCCAGCCACAGCATGACAATCACCAGCGCGCCCGAGCCCGCAATGCACGCCGCCATCGCCGTCGGCAGCGCGTAGCCGCGATCCTGCATCATCCCGACAATCGTCGGTGTCGACGAGCCGAGCCCCGCGCCGACGTGGTACGCGAAGCCGGCGCCCACCGCGCGCGCGGCGGTCGGGAAGCGCTCGGTGAGATAGCCGGGCACGATCCCGAAATTTCCCGCGCCGAAAAATCCCATCGCGAGCGCGCCGGCGAGCAGCAGCGCCGTGTTCTGGCTGAGGACGTACAACGGAATCGAGAGGATGCCGACCAGCGTCGCGATCGTCGCGGAGCCGCGGCGCCCGAGCGCGCCCTCCGACGCGCGGCCGAAGACGACCGCGCCGGCGATGCCGCCGAGGTTCAGCGCCGCCAGGTACGGCAGCGTCTGCCGGTGCATCTGCCCGAGGAGCGTTGGATACCAGTACGTGATCGAGTGGTACATGAAGAGAAACGCCCCCATCAGGATCGACGTATGCAGCGTGGTCGCGATGAGGTCGGCGTTGAACAGCCGGAGGAGCGAGAGCGAATCCTTCTGGCCGCGTTCCTTCAGGTGGCGCTGTCGATCGAGCCACACGGGGCTCTCCTGCACCCCTTTCATGATGAAGAAGACGAGGAACGCGGGGAGGATGCCGATCCACAGCATCACGCGCCAGCCCATGTCGCTGCCGCGGTTCACCACCGGGTAGACGAACTCGAAGACGAGCGACGAGAGCAGGAAGCCGAGCGAGTAGCCGCTCTGCATCATCCCCGACGCCGTGCCGCGCAGGTGCGCCGGCCAGTGCTCGAGCGTCAGCGGCATGCCGGCCGCCCACACGCCGCCCATGCCGATCCCGAAGAGCGCGCGGATCGCGAACAGCATCCGGTACGACGTCGAAAAGCCGCCGAGGAACGAGAAGAGCGAGTACCAGAGGATCGAGAACATCAGCGGGCGCTTGCGGCCCCAGCGATCGGCGGCGGTGCCGGCGCCGATGCCGCCCGCGACGCGGAAGATCAGCGTGATCGTGCCGAGCAGCCCCGCGAGCGCCGCGTCGACGGTGAAGCTGCGGCGGATGTCGACGAGCAGGAACGTGACGATCGTGAAATCGAATCCGTCGAGCACCCATCCCATGTAGGCGCCGAGGAACGCTTTCCACTGCGTGGCGGTGACGTCGCGATACCACGCGCCGGTCGCACGCGGCGAAGCATCGAGGGACACATCGGCCATGAAGCGGCGATCTTACTTGGCGCGCTGCAAGGCAGGAAGGCAGAAGGGCAGGAAGGCAGGAATTCAGGGTTGCAAGGCAG
>QHWK01000187.1 GCA_003223775.1 Acidobacteriota bacterium | reverse complement strand
CCGCATCAACCGCAGCGGCCAGGCGCTCGTCGGCGTCTTCCCGCTGCCGAACGCGCTCGATCGCGGCGTCACGCGCGGCGCCTACAACTATAACTTCCAGGAGAGCCTCGACGTGCCGAAGCGGCAGCACGTGGCGCGGATCGATTACCATCCGTCGCCGCGCGACGCGTTCTACGGCCGCGTGTCGACGTGGTACGGCGACAACCAGGGCTACAACGTCGCCGCGGGCGGATCGGCGTGGGGTCTCGTCAAGCTGCACTACCTCTTCACCGACGACAGCGGCCTGTTCAACTACACGCGCGTCGTCAGCAACGCCGTCGTCAACGAGGCGTCGGTGTCGATCCGGCACAGCACGGAGAACGGGCCGCCGCTGAGCGACGCGGATCTCGCGGGCGTCACGAAGGCGCAGACCGGCTTCACGCTCGGCCAGCTCAATCCGTCGATCAACCCGCTGGGCATCATTCCACAGGCGCGCTTCACCGGCGTGCCCGGCAATCCGGCCGCGATCACCTACGACGGCCGGACGCCGCTGACGGGCGACGACAAGCTCTACACGTTCAACGACACGCTGACGTTCGTCCGCGGCGCGCACACCTACAAGGCCGGGATGTACGTCGAGCACGTGCGGAACGAGGAGGGGCCGACGGCGACGTTCGCCGGCCTGTACGACTTCAGCAGCGCTGACGCGAACAACCCGGGCAACACGGGCTACGCCTACGCGAACGCGCTCCTCGGCAACTTCACGTCCTACACCGAATCGACAACGCGGCCGGGTGGAGGCGGGCTGGCGAACGTCGCCGAATGGTTCGCGCAGGACACGTGGCGCGCGACGCCGAAGCTGACGATCGACTACGGGCTCCGGCTCGCGTGGTACACGCACTATCGCCACGAGACCGGCGGCGCGTCGGCGTTCTCGCTCGAGCGGTACGATCCGTCGAAGGCGCCGCGACTCTACTTCCCGGCGCTCGTCAACGGCGTCCGCGTCGGCCGCGACGCGGTCACGGGCGCGACGGTCCCCGCGGTGCTGATCGGCGCGCTCGTGCCGGGGACCGGCGACCTGACCAACGGCATCGTGCTCGCCACCGACGGCTCCTATCCGAGCGGGTTCAAGGATCCGCCGCCGCTTCTGCCCGAGCCGCGCGTCGGCTTCGCGTACGACCTGAAGGGCGACGGCAAGACGGCGGTGCGCGCGAGCGTCGGCATCTTCCACAACACGCGCATGTCGGGGAACGTGAACTGGCAGGCGACGCGCAACCCGCCGCTGCAGCTGAACCCGCAGATCTTCTACGGGTCGATGGACACGGTGCTGCAGTCCACGGGATTCAACTTTCCGAGCGACGTGCAGGGCTTCGAGAAGGAGACGCGGACGCCCACGCTCTACAGCTACTCGCTCGGCGCGCAGCGCGACATCGGATGGGGCACCGTCGTCGACGCCGCGTACGTCGGGTCGCAGTCGCGCCACCTGCTGCAGACGCGCAACCTGAACATCGTGCCGTACGGCGCGCACTTCGTCCCGGCCAATCAGGATCCGACGCGCGCCGGCGTCGCGCTCGCCGACAACTTCTACCGGCCGCTTCCCGGCTACGCGAACGTCTGGTTCTTCGAGAACTCCGGCAAAGCCGACTACAACGCGCTGCAGGTGCAGGTGAACCGCCGCTTCACGAAGGGGCTGCAGTTCGGCCTCGCGTACACGCTCTCGCGCTCGCGCGATTACACGTCGAACAACGAGACGGGCACCGGCGCGAACATGCAGATCGCGACGTATCAGAATCCGGACGTCTGGAACTACGGCCTCTCGAGCTACGACCAGACGCACGTCGCCGTGATCAACTACGTGTGGGATCTGCCGCGCGCGAGCGCGCGGTGGCACAACGCGGTCGTGCGCGGCCTGCTCGACAACTGGCAGCTCTCGGGCCTCACGACGGTGGCGAGCGGCGCGCCGATCTACGTGACCTACACGACGGTCGACGGCGCGGACATCACCGGTGGCGGCGACACGTCGCGCTTCAACGGCGGACCCGGCGCCGTGAATCCGACGGCCGGCAGCCTCGTGCCGAACCTCGTCGGCGATCCGACGCTGCCATCGTCTCAACGAAGCCTGACCCAGTGGTTCAACCCCGCGGCGTTCGCGCGGCCGGCGCGCGGCGACGCCGGCAATTCGCCGAAGGACGTCGTCCGCGGGCCCGGTGTGACGAACTCCGACGTCACGCTGTTCAAGAACATCCCGCTCGGCGGGTCGGCGCGCAAGCTCCAGCTGCGCTGGGAGATCTACAACGTGTTCAACCAGGTGCAGTTCGCCACCGTCGACTCGACGGCGCGGTTCGACGCCGCCGGCAACCAGGTGAACGCGCGGTTCGGACAGGTGATTTCGACCAGGCCGCCGCGTGTGATGCAGATCGCGGTCCGATTCGTGTTCTGATACACGGATGGTGACACGACGCACCGTTCTGGCCGGACTCGGCGCCGCCGCAGCGACGCGCCTTGCGTGGCTGCGCGCGGCCGCGTCGGCTTTCGAGCCGGCGCTCTATCCCCCGATGGATCTCTCGCGGTTCGACACGCCGGTGACGCCGGCGCCGGCGGAGATCCGCATCGGCTACGCCTCGATCACGTGGGGCGGACACGACGCGCAGGCGATCGAGGACATCGCCGCGCTCGGCTACGAGGGCGTGCAGCTGCGATCGAACATCCTGCCGGACTGGGAATCGCGGCCGCAGGCGCTCGCGGATCTGCTCGCGGCGAAGCGTCTGACGTTCGTGGCGCTGTCGAGCGGCGGCGTGGACATCGAGAAGCCGGCCGCGAGCGAGATCGCCGCGCACGTCGCGCACGCGTCCTTCCTGCGCGCGGCGCGTGGGAAGTATCTGCAGTGCACCGACACGCGGCCGAAGCGCGCGCTCGCGCGCGCCGACTACGAGCGGCTCGGCAAGTTGCTCACCCAGATAGGCAAGCGGACCGCCGATCTCGGAATCGCGCTCGGCTACCACAATCACATGGGCACGATCGGCGAGCGTCCCGAGGAGGTCGCGCAAATCCTTGACGCCGCCGATCCGCGATACGTGAAGTTCGAGCTCGACATCGCGCACTACGCGCAGGGCGGGGGCGATCCGGTGAAGGCGATTCGCAGCTACGGGGATCGTCTTCTGTTCCTTCACGTCAAGGACGTCGAGGACCGGCCTGGCGGGTCAGGCGCGTGGGGAGGGGCCGGCGGGTACAGGTTCGTCGAGCTCGGACGCGGAAAGGTGGACGTGAAAGGCTGTTTCGCGGCGCTGCACGAGGTGAAGTTCCGCGGCTGGGCCGTCGTCGAGCTCGACGCCGTGCCCGACAACGCGCGGACGCCGAAGGACGCAGCGGCCGTCAACAAGCAGTTCCTCCACACGATCGGAGCGCTGTGATGGCTGCCGCATTTCCGCTCTCCATTCTCACCGACGAGATCTCGCAGGACTTCGGCCACGCGTGCGAAGTGGCGGCGCAGGAGCTCGGCATGAGCCTCGTCGATCTCCGCGAGGCCGGCGGCAAGAACATCATGAACTGGGACGCGGCGCAGATTGCCGACGCGCGGAAGACGCTCGAGCGCTTCTCGCTGCGCGTCGCGTGCATCGCCTCGCCGGTCTTCAAGGTGGACTGGCCGCATGCGCCGAAATCGTCCTTCAGCCCGGCGCGCGACGAGTTCGGCGCGAACTTCACCTACGCGCAGCAGGACGAGCTGCTCGATCGCGCGCTCGATCTGACGCGCGCCTTCAACACCGATCGGCTGCGCATCTTCGACTTCTGGCGGCTCGACGATCAGAAGCCGCACCGCGCGGCGATAGACGACGCGGTGCGCGGCGCGGTCGCGAAGGCGGCGAAGCGCGGCGTGACGATCGTGCTGGAGAACGAGTACGCGTGCAACACGGCGACCGGCGCCGAAGCGGCGCGGCTGGTCACCGCGATTCCCGACAAGGCGCTGCAGATCACGTGGGACCCCGGCAACGCGACGTGGCGCGACGAGGCGGCGTTCCCCGCCGGCTACCGCGCGATTCCGAAGGATCGCATCGGCCACGTGCACTGCAAGGACGCGGCGCGCCGCGCCGACGGCAAAGGCTGGGAGTGGATGGCGATGGGCCGCGGCACGATCGACTGGGCCGGCCAGTTTCGCGCGCTGAAGGCCGACGGCTACCGCCATGCGCTCGCGCTCGAGACGCACTGGCGCGGCGCCGGCACGCCGGAAGCGTCGAGCCGCGAGAGCTTCGCGGGCATGAAGGAGTTGTTGAAGCGAGCGGGGGCGTGGACGTAGCGCGGCGGCGGCGCCGCGCGGCGGCGATCGCGCCGGCGTGACGGTCCACGTCGGCCTGATCGGCGCCGGCAATATCAGCGACACGCACGCGCGGGCGCTGGCAGAGATGCCCGACGCGGCCGTCGCGGCGGTGTTCGCGCCGACGCGCGAGCGGGCCGAGCAGCTTGCGGCGAAACACGGCGCCGCGCCGTACGACGCCCTCGAGCGATTCCTCGATCACCGGCCGCTCGACATGGTCGTCGTCGGCACGCCGTCGGGCCTTCACGCCGATCACGGGATCGCGGCGGCGCGCCGCGGGCTGCACGTGCTCGTCGAGAAGCCGATCGACGTGACGACGGCGCGCGCCGACGCGCTGATCGCCGAAGCGTCGCGCGCGGCGGTGACGCTCGGCGTCATCTTCCAAGATCGCCTCAAGCCGGACGTGCGGCGGATGAAGGCGCTCGTCGACCTCGGCCGGCTCGGCGCGCCGATCCTCGCCGATGCGCGCGTCAAATGGTACCGGCCGCCGTCCTACTACGCGGGATCGCGGTGGCGCGGCACGCGCGCGCTCGACGGCGGCGGCGCGCTCATGAACCAGGGCGTCCACACCGTCGATCTGCTGCTGTGGCTCTTCGGACCGGTGCGGCGCGTCGCGGCGCGCACGGCGACGGCGCTGCACGCGATCGAAGTGGAGGACACCGCCGCGGCGCTCCTCGAATTCGCGAACGGCGCGCTCGGCACGCTCGAGGCGACGACGGCTGCGTTCCCGGGCTATTCGCGCCGCCTCGAGCTCACCGGATCGAACGGCACGCTGATTCTGGACGGCGATGATCTGACGGCGATCGATCTCCAGGACGCGCGGCCCGACGAGCGGCCGAGCGCGGCCGCCGCCGCAACGGTCAGCGCCGCGTCGCCCGTCGTCGCCGACGTCAGCGCGCACGTAAGAGTCTTCGACGATTTCCTGCGCGCGGTCGCGGCTCGAACGGCGCCGTGCTGCGATGGTCCCGGTGGGCGGGCGAGCGTCGCGCTCATCGAAGCGATCTACCAGTCGGCGCGAACGGGATCGCCGGTCGACCTGGCTTCGTCGTGAGCTGGACCTGCGAGGCGCCGTCGATACAACATGGCAGCGTTCGGCAGCCCTTCACGGCTGCCCCGGCGGCCGTTCGGAGACCTAATCCCGGAAGGCGCTTGCGTTGACGTCCGAAAAAGGGGTACGACCCCTTTTTGGTCAACGTGATCATCAAAAAGGGGTCGTACCCCTTTTTCGGCATGCGCCAAGCCAAGCGCCTTCCGGGGATTAACGCGTTCGAGGGGTGTCCGTGATCAGTGCAGCGCGCGGCGACGTCGCCGCCCTCGTCGAACAGCTCGGCGTCGTCGCCGTGATTCGGATGAAGGATCCGGCGAAGCTGCGCGCGGTCGTGGACGCGATCGCCGCGGGCGGCGTCCGCGCGCTCGAAGTGACGATGACGGTGCCGCGCGCGGTGGACATGATCCGCGAGCTCGCGCCGACGCTGCCCCCCGGGTTTCTTCTCGGCGCCGGCACCGTGATCGACGCGGCGACGGCGCGCGCGGTGATCGACGCCGGCGCGTCGTTCGTCGTGAGCCCGGTGTTTCGTCCTG
>QHWK01000186.1 GCA_003223775.1 Acidobacteriota bacterium | reverse complement strand
ACAACGACTGCAATTCGATCGGCGTCCAGCAACGCATCACGAACTCGTAGTCGCTCGACTGTGCCCCATCGCTTGCCTCCAGGGTGTGCTGCTCCTTCACCACGAGCCGGCGGGTCGGAATATCGAGGGCCGTGACGCTTGTGAACGTCAATTTGCCGCGTTCAGTGTCCACGCGCTTCCGAAAGAGCGGCTCCCGAGACTTGCGCATGGCCGTGGCGTCCCATTCACGCACATCCAGCACCAGAACTCCACCTGTGCGAAGAGCTCTGCCGAACGAAGCGAATGCCGACGACCGCGCGTCGTCGTCGACCAGGTCGTTGAGCACACCTCGACACAGAATCGCGTCGTAGTGCGAGGCCGGCAACTTCAGGATGTCGCCGACCGCGAAAGAGACTTGCGGTGACTCTGCACCCAATGACCGCTTCGCCTCCTCGATGAGGTCGGCGGACATGTCGATCCCATGGACAAGGTAGCCACGCCGGCCGAGCTCGATTGCGTACCGGCCAGTTCCGCACCCGGCGTCAAGCACGGTGGCGCCTGGAACAACGCCCCGCTCAACGAGCCAATCCGCGATGGTACGGCACTCCTTCTGAACCGGGCGATCGATCAACAGATCAAAGGCCCAGGCGAATTCACAATAGAACGGTCTCAAAGGGTTCTCTCGGATGATGCCACAACCGGTGAACGCCGCCGGCTTCATGCGCTGGTTAAGCGCTTGCTGACAAACGGTTCCATTCAGTCCGGGATGTCGCGAACCCGCCGGCACGGAAGCCGCCAACTTCGTCCTGCAGCGGCCCGACCGCGCCAGTCAGGCGAAGCAGCTGATCGCCCGTAGTGTTCTTCGGCTTCAGCACTTCTCTGCACAATGTCAGGAAACACCAGGTGACCCAGAGATATGACCACCGCGAAAGGGGATGCAACAGCTACGAGCCGAAGAACTGGTAGGGTCGTTGTTGTGAAGGATTCCAGAGCATCACGGAGACGCGCGAACAGAGGAACCTCACTAGAATCGGCAGACATCAGGCTTCCCCTTGAAGGCGGCCCAACGTTTCGCGCCGAGCCGCGGCGCCAATCATCCTCGCCGCCGACGGCTCCGGCGCGTTGTCAGGCCTCCTTTCCCTTCCTTAGGTAGTGCGCCCGGAGTGCTGGCGCGGATTCTTTGCAGTAACGTCGGCTTCTTGAGCGTTGAGGAGCGCCGGCCCGATCTGGTGCGTCCTTCATCGCGATCCTCTTCCACGGCGCGTGTGTCCAGCGGCACGTCCCAGGCGCCTGGGCGAAGATAGTGGAACCGGATCAAGTAGACGTTGTCCCCGCTGCCGTGTTTCGCCGTTTCGAGCAAATTCTTGACGTCGCTGAACCCCGACTCGCGCGCGAGATCATCAGTGATATCGGCGAGACTCATCGGCACGAGCGAATCGACGACAATCTGTCCCTCGTCCATCGGGTAACGACCGCCCACCTTGACGTGAGGCCGTGTCCAGATCCGAACGCTGCACCTGATCCTCCCGCGTCGGACTCCCTCCCGAAGACGCTTCGTGAACACCATGTCAGAACACTGGACCCGGAGGCGTCTCGGGCTGGCCAAAGAGCGCCTGGTACCAGTTGAAGCTGCCCGGGACGTCGCGTACTCCAATGATCGTCCAAATGCGTTTCATCGCATTTCCGTCTCGGGAGCGGGACAGCGGTCAGTCTCGGCGGGCCGCTCGCTGGAGCTCCGCCACGATGCGCTCAAAATCGGGGTCGGCTCCGTCGCCGGTTCTGACAATTCCCCGTCCGTGCGGCAGAGGGTACACGTCCGGCGAGACCACATCCCCTTCATTCCACACGTGGACTTCCAATGAATGGTGCGGGTTCCCCGATGGGTCTGCGGGGTTCGGGACCCAGTATTGCGCAAAGCCCACGCCTCGGCCCGTGCCCGCAAAGGCCTTCAGATCGCGCCAGTCATGCTCGGCAATCCGTTCCATTCCCGGCGCCATTCTGAAATAGAGACAGCCACGCTGTGGCGCCTTGTATCGCCCGCTCGACATCGGGACAGGCACGACGAACACACCGCAGATTCGAACCCGTTCAGGTGACGTTTCATCAGGTTCGAAGGCAACTGTGTCGACGACTGCGTAGATGCCGATGGTGCCGCCCTTTGCGAGTAAAGGCGTCGCACTCACGAGAACCATGGATACTAAAGCGACGATGCGGCTTGATCTCATGGTGTTCCTCCTGTCGGCCGAAGAAATGTCCAGCAACAAGCCGTTGGCGCAGCCGACATCGAGGAAATCGCCGCTCCGGTGAATGGCTCGAACGAAGACGCGGCGTGTCTCTTCCCACCGTTGCGCCCCACTGCCACGTCCGGACTGCTGGTACGGATTGGTAGGATCGGCCAGGTAAAACTCGACAACGGCGTCACGAAGGGCCCTCCCTACAGCCGAGAGGGCGTCCTGTGCCGACGTGCTCGTGGCATTGATCGGAAGGTCATATCTGGCCGCGTAACGACCCCGCATCCACGATGTCGAACATGCGGCGCCCAGTCTTTGCGCCGTATGGCGCCAGCCTTGCTACGCCCATCGTCTACGCACATGAGAAACAAGCTCGGCCTTGCGCTCGCACTGACATTCGTGCTTACCGGCATCCCCGCCAGTCCCGCTGCAGCGGCCCCGCCACCGGCGCCGGCGCCGACTGCGCCTGCCAACGGCGCTAGCGTCGTGATTCCGTTCACGATCTCCTGGTCCGCGGTCACCGACCCGAGCGGTATCGTCTCGTATACCTGGCAGGTCAGCACTTCGTCGAGCTTCACGCCGATCGTCGCGCAGGGCTCCACGAACGGCACGACCACACAGGACACCGTCAGCGGTCTCGCGCGCGGGACGTACTTCTGGCGCGTGCAGGCCATCAACGGCGCCTTCGAGTCAGGCGTCTGGTCGGCTGGGCAAAGCGTCACGGTGACTGGCGCCGGCCCGGGGGCACCGGGCATTCCGACACTGGGACCGCCAAAGGGCTATTCGACATTCCACCCGTTCGAGGCGATGACGTTCAACTGGACGGCGACGTCAGGCGCGGCGACGTACATCCTGCAGGCCTCGACCGATCCGAGTTTCCCCGTCTGCTGTTCGACGATCCAGTTCGACAACATCCCCGACACGACGATGATCTACGCCATCGGCAACCCCGAGGGCAACTATTTCACGCGCGTCATGGCAGTCAGCGCGAACCGCGTCCGCAGCGCGCCATCGAACGTCATCACGTTTTCGGTCTTCTTCAACAACCCGCTGCCGCCGCCGCCCAACCCGCTCGCGCCGCCGAACGGTGCGACGCTGACGCTGCCGCTGACCATCAAATGGTCGGACGTGCCGAACCCGCAGGTGAACGGCTACACGCTGGAGATTGCGAAGGACAGCACATTCCAGAACATCGAGGAGCTCGACGCGCAGTTGACCGATCCAAGCCGGACCGTGCTGTCGCTCACGTCGGGCCAGAAGTTCTGGCGCGTGAACTCGACGCAGGGCGCTTCGTCGCCGACCTTACCCGCCGTGACGGCGTGGTCGCAGACAGGCACCTTCACGGTCAGCTCGGCGCCGGCGAAGCCGGTGTCGGTGACGTCCACGTTCGATCCGCTGCCCAGCGGTGAAACGACGTTCCTGCAGCTGCAGCTGACCGGCGCACCGACTGTCGACACCAACGTCGCCCTCACGAGCTCGAACCCGAGCGCGGCGCCGGTACCGGCGACGATCACGATGCCGGCGAATTTCGCCTGGACGCAGTTCCAGATGCAGGCGGGCCAAGTAACGTCACCGACACCGGTGACGATTACGGCGACGCTCCACGGCGCCTCCGCATCAGGTTCGTTCACGGTCGCGCCGACGGCGCTCGACTCGCTGACGATTTCGCCACCCACGATCAACGGCGGCGCGCAGCCGGGCGCCATCGTGATGTTGACCGGTCAGGCGCCCCTCGGCGGCGCGACCGTGGCTCTCTCGAGCGATTCGCCGGCCGTCAGTCCGCCGCCGTCGATCTTCGTCAACCCGGGCAACATGTCGACGTCGTTCCCGCTGCAGACAAACACCGTCACCGCCAACACGACGGCGACGGTCACTGCGAGCTGGAATGGCCGTACCGTCCAGGCGCAGGTCACGCTGACGCCGCAGCCGCCGCCGGCGTCGATCACGCTGAACCCGACATCCACCGTCGGCCAGAGCGGCAGTTCGTTCGCGACCGTCACGATCGCGTCAGCTCAGACCACCGACACCATCCTGCAGGTGACGACGAGCAATCCGACCGTGACGCCGATGGTGCCGCACAGCGTCCTAATACCCGCCGGCGTGACCAACGGCGGCTTCAACATCTTCACGCAGCCGGTCAACTCCACGACGGTCGTCACGATCTCAGTGTCTGGCGGCAATGTGACCAAATCGGCCGCGCTGACGGTGACGCCAAGCGCCACGCCTCCTCCGGCCACGTTGTCCACGTTCACCGTTACACCGACAAGTGTGACCGGCGGCAATCCGTCGACGGGCACGGTGACGCTGCCGAGCGCCGCCCCGTCAGGCGGCGCCGTCGTCAGTTTGTCGAGCAACCAGCCGGGCGCCGCGAGTGTCCCGGCGAGCGTAACGGTGCCGGCGGGATCGACGAGCGCGAGCTTCACCATCACGACGTTCCCGAGCGCGGGGACGACCGTTCAACTCGCGGCAACGCTCGGCTCGACGACGCTGTTCGCGGCGCTCGGCGTCAACCCGCCGCCGCCCACGGTGACCATCTCGGCGATGACCGTCAATCCGGCGAGCGTCGTCGGCGGCAGCAGTTCCACGGGCACGGCGACGTTGAACAACGCGGCGCCGAGCGGCGGCGCCGCCGTGTCGCTCTCGAGCAGCAACACCGGTGCGGCGACGGTGCCCGCCAGCGTCACGGTGCCCGCGGGCGCGACGAGCGCCAACTTCACGATCGCGACGAAGGCCGTCAGCGCGTCGACGCCGGTGACGATCACCGGCAGCTTCGGCGGCGCCACGGCATCCGCGTCGCTGACGGTAACGCCGGCGTCGCCGCCTCCGCCGCCGACGGTGACCATCTCGGCGATGGCCGTCAATCCGACAAGCGTGGTCGGCGGGAGCGGCTCCACGGGCACGGCGACATTGAACAGCGCGGCGCCGAGCGGCGGTGCCACCGTGTCGATCACGAGCAGCAACACCGGTGCGGCGACGGTGCCCGCCAGCGTCACGGTGCCGGCGGGCGCGACCAGCGCCACGTTCACGATCGCGACGACCGCGGTCAGTGCGTCGACGCCCGTGACGATCAGCGGCGCGTTCGGCGGTGCGACCAGGACCGCGACCTTGACGGTCACGCCGTCATCTCCGCCGCCTCCGCCCCCGCCGTCCGGATCGTTCACCCTGACGGTGACCGCCACCGGCCGCAGCGGCGAGCGGATTTCGTCCAGCCCGGGCGGCATCAGCGTCGCCGTCGGCAGCACCGGATCGGCGTCGTTTGCCGGCGGCACGTCGATCACGCTGTCGTCGAGCAACACCCGCGACGTCATCTGGTCGGGTGCCTGCTCGAGCGGCGGCAACAAGACCAAGACGTGCACCTTCACGTTGAACGCCAACGCGTCGGTGACGGCAAACGTGCAGTGAGCGTGACGAAACGACGCGGGCAGGACAGACTGACTGCCTGTCAACGCACGATCCCCGGTGGCTGCGCGTGGCTATTCGGCGCGTAATGCGCCAAGCGGATCGATTCTTGATGCCCGTCGAGCTGGCAACAGTGCGGCCAACGATGCGATGGCCAGAAACACCAACGCCGCGGCGGCCATCGTTCGCGGATCGTATGCCGTGACGCCGAATAGAAGTGTGTTCACCCACCGTGCCGCCACAATCGCGGTCAGTGCGCCCAATGCCAGCCCGACGGCGACCGGGCCGATTGATTCACGCAGCACCATTGCGACCACCGCAGCGGGCCGGGCACCGAGCGCCATGCGGATGCCAATCTCCGACGTTCGCCGCGTCACCAAGTACGCCAGCATCCCGTAAATCCCAATCGACGATAGGAGCAACGCGACGGCGCCGAAGGCGATCAACAGATTCGTCAGCAGACGCTCCTGCTGCATCTGCTGTTCCCGCAGCTCGATCGGTGTGGTCTCGCCGAATGTCGGCACGTTGACGCTCACGTCCGCCATCGCTCTGCGCACGGTTGGAATCATGGCCTCCGGCCGCCCGCCCGTGCGGAGAATCAACGTCACGACATTGATGGAGCCACCCATCGGCACATAGATGCGCGGTGAGCTCGATTGCCGTGGCAGGTTCTTGCTGTCGGCGACGACACCGATGATTTGAATGGCGGACGGCTGCGATGGACAGTTCAGCCCAAATCGGCTGTCGAGGGGGTTCTTCCCAGCGAGGAATCGGCGCGCGAATGCTTCGTTGACGATCGCGGGAAACCGCGGCCGCGATGGATCGGGCGCGCCGCTGGATGCGGCGTTCCCGGCTTCGCCGTCGAGCCAGTCGAACTCGCGCCCCGTGACGACGGGAGTGCGTAACGTTTCAAAGTAGCGTGGCGCGACGCCGGCGAGCGCCGCCGACGCGTCGCGCTCGGCGTGCGGCGTCATGCCGGGCATGCAGAACCGAGCCGCTGGAGCCCCCAGAAAAATCGTCGCCGCGCGTCCCAGCGGTGGGTTGTCGGTCGCCGTCACCGAGGTGATGCCCGGAATCGTCTCGAAGCGCTTGACGGCGCGTTCGAAGAACGCGGCGCGTTGCGCGGACGGGACGCCGCCGGTTCGCGGCTCGATGCGGGCGTACAGCAGGCCTCCTGGATCGTAGCCCAGCGGGGTCTCGCGAAGATTCGTGATCGTGCGCAGAAACAATCCAGCGCCGATCATCAGCAGCACCGACAAGGCCGCCTGGATCGCCACCAGCAGCTTGTCAGCCGGCAGGCGCGACGATCGACCAACACCGGTCTTCGACCGTTTGATCGAGGAGATCAGCGCGATCCGTGTCGATCGACACGCCGGCAGGCCACCAAACACCAGGGCCGTGACAATCGTAACGGCTGCGGAAAAGATCAGGACGCGCGCATCTGGTGAGACGATGACCCCGAGCGACCGGTCCGCGCCGTACACGGTCGGCATGAAGCGGCTGATGAGTGTGGCGGACGTGCGTGCGAAGGCGTAAGCCAGCGCGACGCCGAGCGCGCCGCCCGTTGCCGACAGCAACAGGCTCTCGGTCAGCAACTGTCGAATCAGCCGTCCGCGTGACGCGCCGAGCGCCAGCCGCGTCGCGATCTCACGCTCGCGCGCGGCGCCACGAACGATCAGCAGCCCCGCGATGTTGGCGCAGGCAATGAGGAGAATCGCGACCACGACGGCCATCAGGATCAGCAGCGGTGTCGATACGGCATCGCGCAGCGTCCCGAGGCCGCGCTCGGCGTCCAGCAGGAAGAGCCGCGGCGCGTCGTAGTCGTTCTCGCGCGGCCGTCGCTGCATCGTAGCGGCCGCCGTGACTGCGTCGTCTGCGGCCTGCCGCAGCCAGGGTTCGACATCGGTTCGCGCCTGTTGGTCGGTGACGCCCGAACGCAGGCGTCCGAACACACGGCACATCTGCCAGAGAACCGGATTCTGCAGCGGGTTCACCGTCGAGGCGGCGAGTTGTACGGCGCCCGTCGCGACGATGACGTCGGGAATCGTCGACGGGTCGATGCCGAAGAATCCGCGCGACATCACCCCGACGATGGCGAACGCCTTGCCGTTGAGATCGATCGTGTGCTGCAGAATATCGGCGCGGCCCCCGAAACTGCGCCGCCAGAACGGTTCGCTGAGAACGGCAGCCGTCGTGCCCGGCGTATCGTCCTCCGGCGTCAGGATGCGGCCGATCGCCGCGCGGACGCCGAGCGTGTCGAAATAGTTGCCGGACACGAAATGGACCGTGCCAAAGCCGACATCGCGCATGACCACCGGCCGCGCCTCACCGAGATCGGCCCAGCACGCGAGTTGCGAGAAGGTTCTCGTCCCGTCGCGCATCTCCTTATAGGCCGGATACGAGAACGAGCCGAAGGTCTCGATGCCGGCCACCGACGGTCCGGCAATCACGTTTGTCCCGGCGACGAAGGGATGTTTCTGCCCGAACCACGCCAAGCTGCGGAGCTCCTGCGGACGGTCGACCGGCAGCGTCTTCCAGAACACGGCGTTGATCTGACTGAAAATCGCGGTGCTCGCGCCGACGCCGATGGCGAGCGTGAGGACCGCGGTCGCCGTGAAGCCTGGCGTCTTGCGCATGAGACGGGCGGCGAACGCGAGGTCCTGGCGCATGCGCTCGATCCACGCGGTGCCCCAGGCCTCGCGGACGTCTTCCTTGATCAAGGCGACCGATCCGAGTTGCCGGGCCGCCGCCGCGCGTGCCTCCGATCGCGGAAGGCCGGCGTCCATCCGATCCTCGGCTTCGAGATCGACGTGATCGCGAAGTTCCTTGTCGAGATCGTCTTCCCGGTTCATGTCAGTCCTCGCTCGTGCCCAACGCGGGCCACATCACGCGCGCGATCGCCTTCGAGACGCGGCGCCACTGCGCCTCCTCGGTCGCCAGCTGCCGTCGGCCCCCGGGCGTCAGGTTGTAGAACTTGAACTCGCGGTTCAGTGCTTTCTGCCATTCCCAGGCCGCGGTGATCCAGCCCTTACGGCGGAGGCGGTGAAGCGCCGGGTACAGCGA
>QHWK01000185.1 GCA_003223775.1 Acidobacteriota bacterium | reverse complement strand
GTGATCGAGTGCATCGAGGTCCTCAAGGGCGTGGAGTCGGCCGATCTGGTCGACGTCTCGGTGGAGCTCGCCGCGCGGATGCTCGTGCTCGGCAAGGTGGCCGACGACCGCGAGAACGCGGAGCGGCAGGTGCGCGGCGCAATCGCGTCGGGCGCCGGCCTCGATCGGTTCCGGCGGATCATCGAGGCGCAGGGCGGCGATCCGAAGGTCGTCGACGATTACACGCGGCTGCCGCAGGCGCCCCATCACCACATCGTGTCGGCGCCGCGTCGCGGATACGTCGCCGGCATCGACGCGGAGCTGATCGGGCGCGCGTCGGTCGCCCTCGGCGCGGGACGGGATCGCGTCGAGGATCCCGTCGATCCCGCCGTCGGCATCCTGCTCGCCGCCAAGCCGGGCGACGCCGTGCGCGCCGGCGATCCGGTGCTCGAGATGCACTACCGCGACCGCGGCCGGCTCGACCGCGCGCTGCAGCTCGCCGGCAGCGCGATCACGATTGACGAGCAGGCGCCGCCGCGGCGGCCGCTGATCGTCGGAGAAGTCCGCTGATGCCGAGCATCCTGCAGCCGCTGTTCGGCGCGTTCGTGATTCTGGCGATCGCCGTCCTGTTCTCGACCAACCGGCGCGCGATTTACTGGCCGACGGTCGCCTGGGGCCTCGGGCTGCAGGTCCTCTTCGCGCTCGTCGTGCTGAAGACGACGGCGGGGCAGGCGGTCTTCACGACGCTCGGCGCGTACATCACGAAGCTGCTCGGCTTCGCCGGCGTCGGCGCCGCGTTCGTCTTCGGCCCGCTCGGCAGCAGCCCGGTCTGGGGCGACGCGATGACGCGCGTCTTCGGCCCCGACGGCGCGCAGTACGCCGTCATCTTCGCGTTCCAGGTGCTGCCGACCATCATCTTCATCGCCGCGCTCTTCGCGATCCTCTACTACTTCGGCGTCATGCAGATCGTCGTCCTCCTGTTCGCCGTGCTGATGCACCGCGTGATGAGGGCGAGCGGCGCCGAGTCGCTGAACGTCGCGGCGAGCATCTTCATGGGGCAGACCGAGGCGCCGCTCACGATCCGGCCGTACCTGCCGGAGATGACGCAGTCCGAGCTGATGACGGTGATGACCTCGGGGATGGCGCATATCTCCGGCGGCATCATGGCCGCCTACATTCTCTTCGGCGTCGAGGCGAAGCACCTGCTGACGGCCGTGATCATGACGGCACCGGGCACGATCATGATGGCGAAGATGCTCGTGCCGGAGACCGAAGTGCCGAAGACGATGGGCACCGTGCGGCTCGAGGTGGAGCGGACCGACGTCAACGTGATCGACGCGGCGGGCCGGGGCACCGGCGAGGGGCTGCTCCTGGCGCTGAACGTCGGCGCGATGCTGATCTCCTTCCTCGCGCTGATCGCGCTCGTGAACGCGATCCTGCACCATGTGCCGTTCGCGGGTGCCCCGCTGAGCCTCGAGCGGATCTTCGGCTGGGTGTTCGCGCCGGTCGCGTGGTCGATGGGCGTCCCGAAGAAAGATGCGGCGATGGTCGGCAATCTCCTCGGCACGCGCATGGCGCTCAACGAGTTCGTCGCCTACTCGAAGCTCGGGCCGCTCAAGCCGCTGCTCGATCCGAAGTCGTTCACGATCGCGACGTTCGCGCTGTGCGGCTTCGCGAACTTCAGCTCCATCGGCATTCAGATCGGCGGCATCGGCGCGCTGGCGCCGAACCGCCGCCACGACCTCGCGCGCCTGGGGCTGCGGGCCATGTTCGCCGGCACCCTCGCCAACTTCATGACGGCGACGATCGCCGGCTTCCTGCTGTGACCGGCCTCATCGAGAACTGGAATCAAGAAGCAGGAATCTCGTCTTCTTGATCGACGATGTCGTACTACGATCAGGTCAAAGAAGCCTCCGATGCCATTCGCGCGCGCGTGCGCGACGTGCCGCAGATCGCGGTCGTCCTCGGGTCGGGGCTCGGCGACTTCGCAACCTCGCTCGCCGACGCCGTGACGATGCCGTACGGCGATCTGCCGCACTGGCCGGCGTCGCGCGTCATCGGCCACGACGGCAAGCTCGTCGTCGGCCGGACTGCCGGCAAGGACGTCGCGGCCCTGGCTGGCCGCGTCCACGCGTACGAGGGGCACGACCTCGCGACGGTCACCTTCGCCGTCCGCGTGCTCGGCCTGCTCGGCGTCCGCACGCTGATCCTCACCAACGCCGCCGGCGGCGTGAACACCGGCTTTTCGCAGGGCGCGCTGATGGTGATCGACGATCACATCAACCTGATGGGGCAGAATCCGCTCGTCGGCGCGAACGACGAGCGGTTCGGCGAGCGCTTTCCGGACATGACGGAGGTCTACTCGGCGCGGCTCCGCGCGATCGCCGATCGCGCGGGCAAGGGGATCGACCTGCTGCTGCCGCACGGCATCTACGTGGCGCTCGTCGGGCCGAGCTACGAGACGCCGGCGGAGATCCGGTATCTCCGGGCGATCGGCGCCGACGCCGTCGGGATGTCGACGGTGCCGGAAGCGATCGCCGCGCGCCACATGAAGATGGAGGTCCTGGGGCTCTCGTGCATCACGAACATGGCGGCGGGCGTGCTGCCCCGTCCGCTCGATCACGCGGAAGTGATGGAGACCGCGCGGCGCATTCGCGGGCAGTTCATCGCGCTGCTGGAGGGCGTCATTGGACAAATCTGACAGCCGTCGTCTGTCGGTCTCGCTCGTCGACGTCCACGCTGACCGCCTTGACGAGTTCCGCACGCTGGCGACGCACGTCGAGGCGATCCTCATCCGGAAAGACTACGGGCGGATGGAGGTGATTCGCGACGAGGCGCTGCCGCTGCGCTTCTACGCGGTGCGCTTCTGGGCCGACGCCGCCGCCGCCGAGCGCTGCCACGGCGATCGCGAGGTGCAGGCGCTGACGGCGAAGCTGTATCAGCTTTCGCGCGTCATGCACGTCGTCAACGGCGTGCGGCCGGCGGCCGCGCTGCGGCTGCAGCTCGACGATCGGCGCGCGCACGCGGACGCCGATCGCCGAGTCGGATTCGATCGGCGCGTGCGCGACGTCGGCCGGCCCGAGGGCGATCGCCGGAAGGGCGATCGCCGCCTCGGCCCACGGCGTCAGCGCGATAGCGCGGGCGATGTCGATCTCGTCGGTGCGGCGCGCCGCGCGCGCGAGAACGCCGACGCCGCCTACTCGCACTTCAAGGTCGGCGCGGCGCTCGAGACCGGCGACGGCGTCGTCGTCACCGGTTGCAACATCGAGAACGCGACCTACGGCCTGACGATCTGCGCCGAGCGCGTGGCGATGTTCAAGGCGCTGTCGGACGGGCACCGCGTCTTTTCGCGGATCGCGATCGTCGCCGACACCGAGTCGCCGACGCCGCCCTGCGGCGCGTGCCGGCAGATTCTGTGGGAGTTCGGCGGCAATCTCGAGATCGAGCTCGCGAACCTCGAGGAATCGAAGGGCAAGCATCAGCTGAAGAACCTCCTGCCGCTTCCCTTCGACGCCCGGCTCCTCTGAACCTGCGAGGTTTTGTACAATCGTCCGAGATGCTCCCCACCATTGCGCGCGAGGGCGATGTCGTCGTCATGATCGATCAGCGGAAGCTGCCGGCCGAGGAGGTCTACGTACGCTGCAAGTCGGCCGGCGAGGTTGCGCGCGCGATCAAGACGATGGTGATTCGTGGCGCGCCCGCGATCGGCGTGGCCGCGGCGATGGGCATCGCGATCGGGATGCGCAGGAGCAAGGCGACCGGGACGCAGAAGTTCGCCGCCGAGTTCCACAAGATCTGCGAGCAGATGGCGGCGACGCGGCCGACCGCGGTGAATCTCTTCTGGGCGATCGACCGGATGAAGCGCGCCTTCGCCGACGCGGCGCAGGCGGGCGCCTCGGTGGACCAGATCAAGGATCGGCTCGACGCGGAGGCGCAGGCGATTCACGACGAAGACCTCGCGAACTGCCGCGCGCTCGGCGCGTTCGGCGCCGACGTCGTCCCCTCCGACGCACGCGTGCTCACGCACTGCAACGCCGGCGCGCTGGCGACGGCGGGGTACGGCACGGCGCTCGGCGTGATCCGCGGCGCGGTGGAGAAGGGCAAGAAGATCGCCGTCTTCGCCGACGAGACGCGGCCGTTCCTGCAGGGCGCGCGGCTGACCGCGTGGGAGCTCGTGCGCGACGGCATCGACACGACGATCATCACCGACAACATGACCGGCGCGCTGATGCGGCAGGGCAAGGTCGATCTCGTCGTCGTCGGCGCCGATCGAATCGCCGCGAACGGCGACACGGCGAACAAGATCGGCACCTACGGCGTCGCCGTCCTCGCACGCGAGCACAACGTCCCGTTCTACGTGGCGGCGCCGCTCTCGACGATCGATCTCGACACGCCCGACGGCGACCACATTCCGATCGAGGAGCGCAGCGCGCGCGAGGTGACGCACGTCGGCGGATCGCAGATCGCGCCCGACGGCGCGCGCGTCTGGAATCCTGCGTTCGACGTCACCCCGCATCGGCTCATCGCGGGCATCATCACCGAGCGCGGCATCTTCCGGCCGCCCTACAGCGAGTCGCTGCGAAAGGCGCTCGCCGAGGAGCGGCTGGTGCCGAGCCCCTAGCCCGGTCTCCCATGCGGATTCTCGGCATCGAAACCTCGTGCGACGAGACGGCCGCCGCGGTCGTCGAAGAGACCGGCGACGCGGCGAAGCCGTGGGCGATCCGGTCGAACGTGATCGCGTCGCAGGTGCCCATTCACCGGGAGTGGGGCGGCGTCGTCCCCGAGCTCGCCTCGCGCCAGCATGTGCGCGACATCTGCGGCGTCGTCGAGCGCGCGCTGACGGACGCGCAGACGACATGGCGCGATCTGGGGGCGATTGCCGTCACGCAAGGCCCCGGCCTCGTCGGGTCGCTGCTCGTCGGCGTCGCGTTCGCGAAAGCGGCGTCCGCTGCGGCGGCGCTGCCGCTCGTGGCCGTCCATCATCTCGCGGGACACATCGAGTCGCTCGTGCTGCACAACGGCGAGCTGCCGCTTCCGGCCGTGGTGCTCGTCGTGTCGGGCGGCCACACGAGCCTCTATCTGGTCGATCGACCCGGCTCGTACCGGCTGCTCAGCCGCACGCGCGACGATGCGGCGGGCGAAGCGTACGACAAGGTCGCGAAGCTGCTCGGCCTCGGGTACCCCGGCGGCCCGGTGATCGATCGGCTCGCGCAAGAGGGCGACGATCGCGCGGTGCCGCTGCCGACGACGCGGCTGACGCACGCCGATCGCAACGCGCCGGAGCTGAAAGGCGATCTCGATTTCAGCTTCAGCGGTTTGAAGACGGCGGTGCTGCGCCTCGTGCGCGCGCACGACGGGCCGCTGTCCGACGCCGAGATCGCCGACATGGCGGCGAGCTTCCAGCGCGTCGTCGTCGCGTCGCTCATCGAGAAGCTGTTCGACGCGGCGCGGCGGCACGGCGCGCGGAGCGTCGGGATCGCGGGCGGCGTCTCGGCGAACAGCCGGTTGCGCGCGGAGCTGCAGCAGCGCGGCGAGCGCCGCGAGCTGCCCACATTCGTCCCGAGCCTTACGCTGTCGACCGACAACGCCGCGATGATTGCGGCCGCCGGCCTGCGCAAGCTGCGCGCCGGCATCACGTCGCCGCTCGACATCAACGCCGACGCGGCGCTCGCGCTCGGCTGACGATTCGAGAACCCCGCGATCCGCCGTCATGCTGGTGCACACCGACTACCTGTGGTTCAACACGAAGAAGCGGCAGGAATTCATCCGTATCACGGACGACGTCGCGGCGATCGTGAACGCGAGCGGCGTGCAGGAAGGCCTCGCGCTCGTGTCGGCGATGCACATCACGTCGGGCGTGTACGTGAACGACTGGGAGGAAGGGTTGATCCACGACTTCCAGACGTGGCTCGAGAAGCTCGCGCCGTCGGGGCTCGCGTACCGCCATCATCAGACCGGAGAAGACAACGCGGACGCGCACTTGAAGCGGACGATCATGGGCCACCAGGTGATGCTGCCGATCACCAGCGGCGCGCTCGATCTTGGGCCGTGGGAGCAGGTGTTCTACGCCGAGTTCGACGGCCAGCGAAAAAAGCGCGTCATCGTGAAAGTGATGGGACTGGGCGCCAGGGGCTAGCCGTCAGGTCAGCGGGGGTCCACGTCAGGCTCGGGAACGTCGCGCGGCCTCCACGGACCTGCCGCGAGGCGATCGAGCGCCTTGTGGATCATCGCGAACGTCGCCGCTGCAAGGTGATAGTCCGGAAGATCGGCGACGCTGACCGACGCCGCCTCGGTCGCGTCGCTGCCACAACACAGCGTGCCGGCGGTGCGCCTGCAGACGAAGTCAATCAGCACGTAGTGATACAGCGTGCGGCCATCGGGAGCCAGCCGAATGCGATCGAGGACGTCCACGAGCGCGCCGACCCTTGAGCGGTTCGTGCCCCCGCCGCACGAGCAGCACGCGGCCGTCGTCGACGACCACGGCGCCGACGCCGACAATGGGCCTCGAAGGATACTCGCGCACGAAATCACGCGTGCTCGATGCGGCTAGCCCCTGGCCCCTGGCCTCGACTCCTTCGGTTTCCAGAGAAAATAGACCGGCACGCCGAGGAGCACGATCGCGAGCCCGGGCCACGTCGTGGCGCTCTGATACACGAACAGCACGATGAGGATCGCCGCCGCGCCGGCGATATACAGCGCCGGGACGATCGGATAGCCGATGGCGCGGTACGGGCGATCGGCGTCGGGCCGCGTGCGGCGCAGCCGGAAGAGCCCCGCGATGGTGAGGATGTAGAAGATCAGCGCCGCCGAGATCACGTACGCGAGCAGGTCGTTGTACAGGTTGCCGTACGCACGCGTCGTGGTGTTGTAGGTCCGCGGCAGCACGAGGAACACCGCCCACAGGCCCTGCAGCGTCAGGCCCCACGCCGGCACCTTCGCGTCGTTCAGTCGTCCCGACGCGCGGAAGAACAGGCCGTCGCGCGCCATCGCGTACGACGCGCGCGCGCCGGCGAGGATGAGCCCGTTCGCGCAGCCGAAGGTCGAGATCATGATGCCGATCGCCATGATGGTGCCGCCGAGGCCGGGGAAGATGGCGTTCAGCGTCGCCGTCGCCACGCGGTCGCCGGGCGCGTGCTGAATCTGCTCGAACGGGAGCGTCGCGAGGTACGCGACGTTGGCGAGCAGATACAGGCCGATGACGATCGAGGTGCCGAGCGCGAGCGAGAGCGACGAGATGCTCGAGCTCGTGCGCGACCTCGCGCACAACAAAGGGGTGAACCTGATCCTCTCGTCGCACCTGCTGCCGGACGTCGAGTACACGTGCGACGACGTGGTCGTCATGGACAAGGGCCGCATCGCGGCGGCGGGGCCGATTCAGGCGATGAAGCAGCCGCGCGGCCGCGTGTACGAGCTGCGCGTGAAGACGTTCTGGATGATCTTCCCGTATTCGAGGCCGCGCGTGTTGGTCCACGACAGGAACGCGATGATGACGGTCGCGACCACCTGCGTCGTGGAGAGCGACAGCGCGTAGCCGGTGGACAGATGGATCGGCGGCACGAGGTAGTTGTCGTCGCGGATCCACGGCACGAGCGCGCCGAAATAGCGCGCGAAGCCGACCGACACGGCGGCGATCGTGCCCGTCTGGATCACGAGGAACAGCGTCCAGCCGTAAAGGAACCCCCAGAGCGGTGAGAACGCTTCGCGGAGGTACACGTATTGTCCGCCGGCGCGCGGCATCATCGCCGCGAGCTCGCCGTACGACAGCGCGCCGACGACGGTGAGCAGGCCGGTGACGATCCAGGCGCCGAGCAGCCACCCGGGGCTGCCGATGGTGCGCGCCATGTCGGCGGACACGATGAAGATGCCCGACCCGATCATCGCGCCGATGACGACCATCGTGGAGTCGTACAGGCCGAGGCCGCGCACGAATTCGGTGTCGGCCTGCGGAAGCACGCGATGGCCGTGGAGGCGGCGGTGCGCGGCTACGCGCGCAAGTTCGGCGAGAACGAAGAGGACTGGGGCGTGACGGCGCTCCTGCACGACTTCGACTACGAGCGCTGGCCGACGCTCGGCGATCACCCGAACAAGGGGAGCGAGATTCTGCGCGAGAAGGGATATCCCGACTGGATGATCCGCGCGATTCTGTCGCACGCGATGGAAATCACCGGCGTCGCGCGCGAGAGCCGGCTCGAGAAGACGCTCTTCGCGTGCGACGAGCTCGCGGGCTTCATCACGGCCGCCTCGCTCGTGCGCCCGAGCAAGAGCATCCTCGATCTGGAGGCGAGCTCGGTGAAGAAGCGGATGAAGGACAAGGCGTTCGCGCGCGGCGTGAAGCGCGAGGATCTGGTCGAGGGCGCGGCCCTGCTCGGCCTCCCGCTCGAGGAGCACATCGCGAACGTGATCGGCTTCATGCGCGAGCGCGCCGACGAGCTCGGGCTGCGAGGAACGCTCTGACGCGCGCGACCGTATATAAAAACTGAATGCCTGAGGCAGCTTCGGTCGTCACCCTCGAAGACGTCACCGTCGCGTACGGCGCGAACCGCGCGCTGCGCGACGTGACGTCGTCGTTCGCGGCGGGCGCGGTCGGGCTGCTCGGGCCGAACGGCGCCGGCAAGAGCACGATGATCAAGGCGCTGCTCGGCTTCATCACGCCGGAGACGGGCCGCATGCGCGTGCTCGGCTACGACGTCGCGGCGTCGCCGCTCGCCATCCGCGCGCGCGTCGGCTACATGCCGGAGAGCGACGCGCACATTCCGGGGATGAACGCCGTCTCGTTCGTGGCGTACTGCGGCGAGCTCGCCGGGCTGCCGCGCGTCGACGCGATGCAGCGCGCGCATGAGATGCTGTTCTACGTCGGCCTCGGCGAGGCCCGCTACCGCAACGTGGAGACCTATTCGACCGGCATGAAGCAGCGCATCAAGCTCGCGCAGGCGCTCGTGCACGATCCCGATCTGTTGTTCCTCGACGAGCCGACCAACGGCATGGACCCGAAGGGGCGCGACGAGATGCTCGAGCTCGTGCGCGACCTCGCGCACAACAAAGGGGTGAACCTGATCCTCTCGTCGCACCTGCTGCCGGACGTCGAGTACACGTGCGACGACGTGGTCGTCATGGACAAGGGCCGCATCGCGGCGGCGGGGCCGATTCAGGCGATGAAGCAGCCGCGCGGCCGCGTGTACGAGCTGCGCGTGAAGACGCCGACCGGCGACCTCGAGCCGTTCACCGGGGAGCTGCGCGCGGCGGGGCTCGAGTGCCATGCGACCGACGAGGACGTGATGCGCGTCTTCGTGCCGGGCGAGGGCGGCGCACAGCAGCTGTTCGCGCTCGCGTCGCGGGCGCGCGTGCAGGTACGCCATCTGCGTCCGAGCGTGCCGACGCTCGAGGACGTCTTCGCGCACGCGGTGGGAGAAGAATAGCGCGTGCCCATTCACGATCAAGGCTATCGCCGCTACGCCGGCACCCGGGCCGGGACGGGCACGAACTGGGTGGTGATCACGCGCGCCGGCATCCGCACGATGCTCGCGAAGCGCGCGTTCCTCGGCCTGCTGCTCGCGTCGCTGGCGCCGTTCCTCTTCCGCGTGCTGCAGATCTACGCGAGCGCCAATTCGCCGCAGCTCGCCTCGCTCGCGCCGGTCACCGCGGAGACCTTCCGCGACTACCTGGACGGTTTCGCCCAGCACCTCTTCATCTTCTTCATCACCGTCTACGTCGGCGCCGGCCTGATCGCGAACGATCGGCGCGCGAACGCCCTGCAGATCTACCTCTCGAAGCCGATCACGCGCGGCGAGTACATTTTCGGCAAGCTCGCGATCCTCATGGCGTTCCTCGCGCTGGTCACGTGGATTCCGGCCATCACGCTGCTCCTCGTGCAGGTGGCGTTCGCCGGCAACTTCACCTTCCTGGTGAACAACGCGTATCTGTTCCCGGCGATCACCATCTACGCGTTCCTCGAGATCCTCATGGCCGCCTCGACGATGCTCGCGCTGTCGTCGCTCTCCAACAGCAGCCGCTACGTCGCGGTGCTCTATGCGGTGCTGCTCTTCTTCACGCAGGCGATCTACGGCGTCATGTACGCCGTGACGCGCAGCTCGTCGTTCTCGTGGATGTCGCTCTCGGCGAGCCTCTCGCAGATGTCCAGCGTCATCTTCCGCCAGCCGCTCCGCTACGAGACGCCGTGGCCCGTGTCGCTGCTCGTCATCGTCGGCGCGATCGCCGTCTCCGCGCTCGTCCTCGAGCGGCGCGTGCGCGGCGTCGAGGTCGTCGCGTGACGGCCATCGTCGCCGCCGATCATCTGTCGAAGTGGTACGGCCAGGTGATCGGCCTGAACGACGTGACGGTGACGGTGCCGGCCGGCATCACCGGCCTCCTCGGGCCGAACGGCGCGGGCAAGTCGACGTTCATGAAACTCGTCACGGGGCAGCTGAAGCCGAGCAAAGGGACGATTACGGTGC
>QHWK01000184.1 GCA_003223775.1 Acidobacteriota bacterium | reverse complement strand
GCGTCCGCGCTCGCCTTCCTCATAGTAGAAGTCGATCGCGAGCGCGGCCTTCGCCACCTGACCGACGCGCAAGCGGCGCGCGAAGACGTTCTCGATCGTGCCGCCGCGCATCGCGTTGGTCTTGATGCGCACGGCGAACTCGAGCGCGGGGCTGTCGAGCTCGCAGTCCTCGGCGAAGACGTTGCGCGTCCCGCCCGAGCACTCGCTGCCGATCGTGACGCCGCCGTGGCCGTTCTTCATGCGGCAGTTGCGGATGACGATGTTCTCCGACGGCACGTTGACGCGGCGGCCGTCGGCGTTGCGGCCCGCCTTGATCGCGATGCAGTCGTCGCCGGTGTCGAACGAGCAGTTCGTGATGAGGACGTCGCGGCACGACTCGGGATCGCAGCCGTCGGTGTTCGGACCGGCGGCCTGAATCGACAGATCCTTCACGGTGACGTTCGTGCAGAGGACCGGATGCACCTGCCACATCGGCGAGTTGATCAGGCGCACGCCTTCGATCAACACGTTGGTGCAGCGGTACGGCTGGACGAACTGCGGACGGAGGTAGTGCCCCGCGCCGAAGACGCGCTGCGGCACCGGGACGCCGCGCTCGGCCATCTCCATCAGCCGCTGGCGATCAGCATCCTGGCTCGCGTCGCCGCGCTGCCAGCCGCAGTCGGTGCGCCCTTTCCACGGCCACCAGTGCGCGCAGTCTGCGTTGCCGTCGAGCGTGCCGCTTCCGGTGACGGCGATGTTCGTCTGCTCGAAGGCGTAGATGAACGGCGAGAAGTTCATCAGTTCCGTGCCTTCCCACCGGGTGAGCACGAGCGGATACCGGTTCGCGTCGCGCGCGAACCGAATCGTCGCGCCGTCCGCGACGTGCAGGTTGACGCCGCTCTTCAGCTCGATCGCGCCGCTGAGGAAATCGCCCTTCGGCACGACGACGCGTCCGCCGCCCGCCCGCGCGCAGGCGCCGATGGCATCGCGAAAGGCGGCGGTGCAGTCCTTCGTGTTGTCGCCGACGCCGCCGAACGTGGTGACGTCGAAGTCGCGCGGCGGAAACGTCGGCGGCTTGACGCGGGAAAGAATGTCCGGGACGGCACGCCAGGGATCCTCAGGGCCCTGCGCAAGAGCGCGGAACGAGGCGAAGGCGCTCGCGCCGAGCGCCTCGAGAAACGTCCGGCGGCTGATCACGGCGCGATCCGCGCCGGCGCGCGCGCCGGCAGATCGAGGTAGCGGCGCGCGTTCTCGACGCAGATGCCGCGAATCATCGCGCCGACGAGGTCCATGTCGCGCGGCAGCTCGCCGCGATCGACGTCGGCGCCGATGAGGCTGCACAGCACGCGGCGGAAGTACTCGTGGCGCGGAAACGACATGAACGATCGCGAGTCGGTCACCATCCCGACGAACCGCGACAGCAGGCCCGCGTTCGACAGCGCGTTCACCTGCCACTCGATGCCCTCGCGCTGGTCGAGGAACCACCACGCCGTGCCGAACTGGATCTTCCCGGCGACGCGGCCGTCCTGGAAGCTCCCGGCGAGCGTCGCGAACGCGTAGTTGTCGGAGGGATTGAGATTGTAGAGGATTGTTTTCGGCAGCGCGTCCGCGCGCGCGAGCGTATCCAGGTACGCGGCGAGCGGCGCAATCTGCGGCCAGTCGCCGATCGCGTCGAACCCCGTGTCGCGGCCGAGCGTCGCCAGCATCCGCGAGTTGACGTTGCGCAGCGCGCCGAGGTGCAGCTGCTTGGTCCAGCCGCGCTCCGCGTCGAGCGTGCCGAAAAACACCATCAGGTATCCGGCGAAGCGCTCGGCGTCCTCTGCTCCGACGGACGCGCCGCCGCGCGCGCGATCGAACAGGCGCGCCGCTTCCGCGTCGCCCGCGATCGATCGCGGACATCGATCGAGGCCGTGATCCGACAGCCGGCAGCCGTGCGTGTGGAAATCATCGTGCCGCGCGCGCAGCGCGTCGAGCAGATCGGGCAGCCGCGCGATCGTCGTGTTCGCGGCCGCGCCAAGCTTGTCGAGCCATTGGTTGAAGCCGGCTGGATCGCCGATCCGCAACGCCGCGTCCGGGCGGAACGTCGGATGGACGCCGATCTCGAGCGGCGACGCCGCGAGCGCGGCGTGGTGTGCGAGCGAATCGGCCGGATCGTCGGTCGTGCAGATGCTGGTCACCTTGAACCGGCGCAGGATGCCCTGCGCGGAGAGATCGCCGTCGGCGAGCCGCGCGTTCGCGCGCGACCAGACCGCCGGTGCCGTCGCCTCGTTCAGCAAATCGTGGATGCCGAAGTGGCGCGCGAGCTCGAGGTGCGTCCAGTGATAGAGCGGATTGCGCAGCGTGCGCGGAACGGTCTCGGCCCACGCGGCGAACTTCTCGTACGGCGGGGCGTCGCCGGTGCAGTACCGCTCCGCGACGCCGTTCGCGCGCATCGCGCGCCATTTGTAGTGGTCGCCTTCCAGCCAGATCTCGAACAGGTTGGCGAACCGCCGGTCGGCGGCGAGATCGCCGGCCGGCAGATGGCAGTGGTAATCGACGATCGGCTGGTCGGCGGCGAACGAGTGATACAGCTCTCGCGCCGTATCGCCGTGCAGCAGGAAGTCGTCGGTGATGAACGACATGCGATCAGAATCGTTGTAGGGCGGCCCTTTCAGGGCCGCCGAGGCGAGGCTGAAAGCCTCGCCCTGCAGCCGCGATACTACGTTCAGTACCGATAGTGCTCCGGCTTGTACGGGCCGTCCACCGGCACGCCGATGTAATCGGCCTGGTTCTTCGTCAGCTTCGTCAGCCTGACGCCGAGATGATCGAGGTGCAGCCGCGCCACCTGCTCGTCGAGGTGCTTCGGCAGCATGTAGACCTTCTTCTCGTACTTCCCCGTGTTCCGGTGCAGCTCGAGCTGCGCGATCACCTGGTTGGTGAACGACGCCGACATCACGAAGCTCGGATGCCCGGTCGCGCACCCGAGGTTCAGCAGGCGGCCCTCCGCGAGCACCATCACGCTGTGGCCGTCGGGGAAGCGGAACTCGTCGTACTGCGGCTTGATGTTGATCCGCTCGATGCCCGGATACTTCTTCAACCCGGCCATGTCGATCTCGTTGTCGAAGTGGCCGATGTTCCCGACGATCGCCTTGTCCTTCATCCGCTTCATGTGATCGACGGTGATGATGTCGTGGTTGCCCGTCGCCGTGATGAAGATGTCGGCCTTGTCGACGACGTTCTCGATCGTGTCGACTTGATAGCCTTCCATCGCCGCCTGGAGCGCGCAGATCGGATCGATCTCGGTGACGATCACGCGCGCGCCCTGGCCGCGCAGCGCCTGCGCGCATCCCTTCCCGACCTCGCCGTAGCCGAACACGACCGCCACCTTGCCGCCGAGCATCACGTCCGTCGCGCGCGCGAGGCCGTCGGGCAGCGAGTGGCGGCAGCCGTAGATGTTGTCGAACTTGCTCTTCGTCACCGAGTCGTTGACGTTGATCGCGGGGAAGAGCAGCGTCCCCGCCTCCATCATCTGATACAGCCGGTGGACGCCCGTCGTCGTCTCCTCGCTGACGCCGCGGATCGTCGACGCGATGCGCGTCCACCGCGATGTGTCCTTCGCCATCGACCGGCTGATGCAGTCGAGAATCACGCCCCATTCCTCGGGCTCGCTCTCGGGCCGAAACGCCGGCACCTTGCCCGCCTTCTCGAACTCGACGCCCTTGTGCACGACGAGCGTCGCGTCGCCGCCATCGTCGACGATCAGCGTCGGACCGCTGCCGTCGGGCCACTCGAGCGCTTCGCTCGTGCACCACCAGTACTCCTCGAGCGTCTCGCCCTTCCATGCGAAGACCGGCGTGCCTTTCGGATCGGCCGCCGTACCGCCGGTCTCCGGACGGCCGACGACGACCGCGCTGGCCGCGTGATCCTGCGTCGAGAAGATGTTGCACGACACCCAGCGGACGTCGGCGCCGAGCTCGGCGAGCGTCTCGATGAGCACCGCCGTCTGAATCGTCATGTGCAGCGAGCCCATGATGCGCGCGCCGGCGAGCGGCTTGGTGACGCCGTGCTGCCTGCGCAGCGCCATCAGCCCCGGCATCTCCTGCTCGGCGAGGCGGATTTCCTTCCGTCCGAATTCCGCGAGCGACAGATCCTTCACCTTGAACGGTTCGCGTCCCACCGCCTTCGCCGCGGCGAACGGATGCATCTTTTCGGTCACAGTCGACATTCGCGTCTCCCTTGGCGACCCTGAAAGGGTCGCCCTACATCAGCCTGAAAAGTCGCGGCGACCCTGAAAGCGTCGCCCTCTACACTCGCCGCGCCGTCGCGACGAACAATCCCGGTCCCTTGGCTCGCGCGTCGGGCGGCAGCGGCACGATGCGCGCGCCCGAAAATCCCGCGCCTTCGAGCAGCCGCGCGAATTGATCGTCCGCGAAGCCGAGCCACACGTGGCCCATCTGCTGCCGGTAGCTCTCGCGATCGTGCGGCAGCATGTCGACGGCGACGATGCGGCCGCCGGGCTTCAGCACGCGCGCCACTTCCGCGAGCGCGCGCTCAGGCTCCGCGACGTGGTGCAGCACGAGCAGCAGCGTCGCCGCGTCGAGCCGCGCGTCGTCTATCGGCAGCGCCTCGAGCTCACCGCGCCGCAGCTCCACGTTCGACGCGCCGTGCAGCCGGCGCTTCGCCGCCTGCAGCATCGCCGCCGAGGCGTCGACGGCGACGACGCGCGCGACGAACGGAGCGAGCGCCGCGCTCATCTGGCCGGTGCCGCAGCCCAGATCGCCAACCACCCATTCTGGATCGGCGAACCCGGCGAGGGCCGCGAGATGAAAGCGATCGCCGAAGAGCTCGTCGCGCAGCTTGTCCCACTGGCCGGCGGACGAAGAGAAGAACTCCTGCGACGTCGTCCGGCGCGCCGCGAGCGCCGCCTGCAGCCGGCGCTGATCGTGCGCGGCGGTCGGCGCGGCCGCGACCTGCTCGCGCACGAGCGTCCACAGCCGCCGTGCGGCCGGATCCAGATCGTCGCGCGTCATCGTGTAGAGCCGGCTCGTCCCTTCCGAGCGCGCGACGAGCCACCCGCCGTCGCCGAGCGCCTTCAGGTGGCGGCTGACCGTGGACTGCGGCAGCTGCACGATACCGCAGAGCTCGGAGACGGTCATCTCGTGGCGCTCGAGAATCAGGAGGAGCCGGCTGCGCGTCGCGTCGGCGAGCGACGAGAGATGGTCGAGGATTTCCGGCGCGCGCGCATTCATCCGTATAGCCGGATGGAAGGATACTACGGGAACGCGCGGCTGGCAAGCGAGTCCGTGCGCCGTCAGGCCTAGCCCTAGCCCCCAGCCCCGACCGCGTCAGGCATACGCGGGGCGTGGGATGATGTGAGCCGATGAGCTCTGTATCACCGTCCGACGCCGCTTCCACGATTTCGCGCGGCGACCTCATCGGCGCGCTGCGCGCCGCGCGCATCGTGCTCGTGGACGTCCTCTCGCCGGAATCGTACGCGGCGGCGCACATTCCCGGCGCGATCAACCTGCCGGTCGCGGATCTGCCGCGCCTCGCGTTCGATTCGATTCCCGATCGCGGCGCGGCGATTGTCGTCTACTGCGGCGGCCCGACCTGACCGCTCGGCGAGCAGGCGGTCGGCCTGCTGCGCGGCCTCGGCTACGCCAACGTGCGCCACTACGCGGGCGGCTTGAAGGAATGGTTCGAGCACGAACCGCCGGCGTCCGCGCCCGCCCTCGTCGTTGCGCGCGCGCCGGGGCGCGAAGAGCACGCCCCGCGGACGCCGCACACGACGTCGACGCGCGCCCTCGACGCGCTCGCGGCGATGTCGGTTGCCGCGCTGTTCGGTTTGTGGATCGCGATCGTGGTCGGCTGCGGCGCCGTGTATTTCATTCTGGGCTTTGCTGCGCCCGCATCGCTCGCGACGGCGTCGGGACCGATTGGCGCCGGCGTCGGCGGTTTGCTGTCGGCGATGTACTTCAGCGCGGTGACGGCCACTTCGGTCGGCTATGGCGACATCGTGCCGGCCGGCGTGGCGCGCATCGTCGCGATCGCGGAGAGCATGGCGGGCCTCGTGCTCTTCGGCTGCGTCGTGTCGAAGTTCGTGTCGCGGCGGCAGGAGCAGCTGATCGACGACATCCATCACATCGCGTTCGAGGAGCGGCTCGGACGCGTGCGCACGAACCTGCTGCTCGTGCGCACCGAGCTGCAGGCGACGGCGCGGCTGTGCGAGGGGCAGGCGATCGCGCCGCCCGAAGCGATGGCGCGCGTCGAGAGCGCGGCGATGGTCTTCGTCGGCGAGCTGCACGCCGTGCACGATCTGCTGTACCGGCCGCAGTGGACGCCGGACGAGACGATGTTCGAGGCGATTCTCGCGGGGCTGACGTCGGTCTTCCGCGAGTTCATCGAGCTCCTCTCGTGCGTGCGCGGCCAGCGCGGCGTGCCGACGCCGGCGCTCGAGGCGAGCGTCGCCGCAATGGCGCGCCTGTCGCGCGAGAAGCGGTCTTCGCGCGAAAGCCCGCCGCCGCGTCGTCGGACGCCTCGAGCGACGCGCAGTAGTCGGAGATCGCGCGCTGCACTTCCTCGCGCGCGAGGCGCTCGTCGTGCCCGCGCTTCGCGTCGGCGACGCTCTTCGCGACGTACCGGACGACGCTCAGCAGATCGAAGCCGATGCCGGGCGGCTGCCAGCCGACGGGACCGATCGCCCACGGCGGGACGTCGAAGATATCCTGCATCGGGCGGCGCTTCTCGATGTGGACGGTGAAGTCGGGGACGCGCTCGGTGAGCGTCAGCCGGGACGGCGGCTTCGCGAGCGCGGTGCGCAGGCGATCGAGCGCGTCGGCGGTGCTCGCGTTGTCCTGTGCGGCGGCCGCTCCGCTGGCGGCGATGATCAGCACGACGATCGCGAGACGCCGGGCCGCGATCGTCACCGGCCGAGGCTCGAACAGATCTGCAGACCGATGCCGGCGTTCGGCTGCGCGTTGCAGTACTCGGCGACGGCGCTGCGGACTTCGTCCTTCGCCTGCGCCTCGGCGCGCGCGCGCTCCGCTTTCGAGATCGCGTCGGTCGCCTTGCCCGCGAGATACTTGCCGACCAGGTTCTCGATCAGGATCGTCAACAGCTCGCCCTGGTTGAACGCCGCGTAGGGCTGCACGAGCGGGTTGTCGACGGGGTTGAACATCAACCGCTGCTGCTCCTGCATGTAGATGCCGCCGGCCGGCGTCGGCTCGTTCTTGAAGTGCAACGTCGACAGCAGCGCCTCGATTTTCTGCCGCTCGCGGATCTGCACGCGGAACGTCGGACGCTCGTCGATCTTCAGCAGCGGCGTCGACGGCGCATTCTGCAGCGCTTCCTTGATCTTGTCGAGCGAAACGGGCAGATGCAGCGCCTGGCCGTCGGCCTGTTTCTGCGGCGCGGCCTGTCCCTGATCGGCGCGCGGGCTGTCCGCCGGGGCGGACGGCGGGGCCTGCTGCGCGTGCGCGGGCGCCGCGAGCGCGATCGCCATAAACAGCAGAGCAGACAGGCGCATAGGCGTTAGGACGCGGCAGCCGAGCCCCCAGCCGGGAACCTGCCGCTCCCTCTAGAATTGCACGACTTGCGCCATCCGGCCGTCGTTCATTTTCGGACAGATGCGCCACGCGGCGCCGGAGCGTAGAATCGGGCCAGAACCGCGCACGGGCGCGAGGGAGGACGCCGTGCATCAAGTGCTACGCGAGGATCAACTCGAGCTCGCCGACGCGATCGCCGAAGGCGCGAAGCGGCGGCCGACGCAGGCGTTCGGCGAATACTTCTCCGCCAAGGGCGGCTCGTGCGCGCTCGGCGCCGCGTACGAAGGCGCCTACGCGCTGCCGCGGGATCCCGAGGAAGCGCACTCGATTCGCCCGCGCCTCGATCGGCTCTTCGACTGCCTCGAGAACGTCCGCCGCCGCTGCCCCGTCGGCTGCAACAAGCGCCTCCCGCTGAATGCGATCATCCTGCACCTCAACGACGATCATCAGTGGACGCGGGAACAGATCGTGGAGTGGCTGAAGAAGTAGTAACCCGTCGCCGTCGCGGCAATTAAGAATTTGGAATTTAGAATTAAGAATTCGTGATCACGAATTCCAAATTCCAAATTCCAAATTCTTAATTGCGCCATGCCAGAGCTCCCCGATGTCGTTGTCTACCTCGAAGCCCTGAGTCGCCTCGTGGTTGGCCGCCGGCTCGAGCGGCTCACGCTCCTCAGCCCGTTCGTGCTCCGCTCGGTCGATCCGCCGATCGAGACGATCAATGGCCGCACGATCGTCGGCGTGCGCCGCGTCGGCAAACGGATCGTCCTCGACTTCGGCGATGCGCTCTTTCTCATCCTGCACCTGATGATCGCGGGCCGCCTTCGCTGGCGCGAGCCGGGCAAGAAGCCGGGGATGGGGCCGAAGATGGTTCTCGCGGCGTTCGAGTTCGCGCACGGCGCGCTGTTCTTCACCGAAGCGAGCTCGACCAAGCGCGCGTCGCTGCAGCTGGTGCGCGGCGAAGCGGCGCTGCGCGCGGCGGATCCCGGCGGCATCGAGCCGCTCGAGGCGACGATCGAGCATCCTGCACGCCGCGAAGCTCTCGCCGATGAAGCTGACGCGCTCGCTCACCGACGCGGAGTTCCTGCGGCTGTACGAAGCCACACGCGCGACGCTGACGCGCTGGATCGATCGTCTCCGCGCGGAGACCGGCAGCGGCTTCCCCGAGAAGGTGACCGCGTTCCACGACGAGATGGCCGTGCACGGGCGCTTCAGGAAGCCGTGCCCGGTGTGCGGTTCGCCGGTGCAGCGGATCGTCTACGCCGAGAACGAGTGCAACTACTGCGCGACGTGCCAGACGCGCGGGCGCCTGCTCGCCGACCGTTCGCTGTCGCGTCTGCTGAAGGACGACTGGCCGCGCTCGATCGACGATCTCTGACGCTGACGGGCTGGGGGCTTGGGCCCATCTTGCCAACTCCAATCAACGCATGTAGATTTATAGATGTGCGACATGCGTCGGCCCTCTACCGCCTGCTCGGCGACGAGGCGCGGCTGCGGCTGCTGCGCGTCCTGGCGCGCGAGCGGCTGAACGTCACCGAGCTCACCGGCGTCCTCGGGCTGGCGCAGTCGGGCATTTCGCGGCATCTGGGTCTCTTGAAGGAGGCGGGCCTCGTCGCCGAAGAGCGCGACGGCGGCTTCACCTACTACCGCCTCGCGCCTTCACTCGCCGACGGCGACGAGGCGCTGCCGGCGCTGCTGCGCGCGCAGTTCGACGTGTCCTCGTCCGACGGCGCCGTCCGCGCCGACGAGGCGCGCCTGCAGGAAGTGCTGCGTCTGCGGAAGGAGAACTTCGACGCGCACACCGGACCGGAGACGCGCGACGCGCGGCAGCTCGTCCCGGGCCGCAGTTGGGCCGCCTGGTCCCGCGCGCTCGGGCTCCTGATGGCGCCGCTCACAGTCGCCGATCTCGGCTGCGGCGAAGGCTATCTGACGATGGAGGCGGCGCGCTGGGCGTCGCGGGTGATCGCGGTGGACAGGTCCGAAGTGGTGCTCGGGCGCGCGAGAGCGCTCGCCCGCCGACGGCGCGTGGCAAACGTCACCTGGAAGAAAGGCGAGCTCGAGAAGCTGCCGATCGCCGACGCCGCCGTCGACGTCGCGATGCTGTCGCAGGCGCTCCACCACGCGCACGATCCGTCGCGCGCCGTCGCCGAAGCGGCGCGCATCACGGCACCGGGCGGCCGCGTCCTGCTGCTCGACCTGCGGACGCACGAGGAGGCGTGGGTGCGCGCGAAGCTGGGCGATCGCCGCCTCGGCTTCGACGACGACGAGCTGCGCAGCATGCTGAGCGACGCGGGCCTCTCGAGCGTGCGGGTCGGTGTGGGCGCGCGCAAGGCGGGCGATCCGTTCACGGTGCTGATCGCGGTAGGCGCAAAGCGCGCAATGGACGCAAAGGCTGCGAAGAACGCAAAGAGGCTCCAACGATGACACGTGACGTCCGCTCGCAGCTCGACGCGCTGCTCGCTGCGCGCATTCTCGTCCTCGACGGCGCGATGGGGACGATGGTGCAGCGCTACGGCCTGACGGAGGGCGACTTCCGCGGCGAACGGTTCGCCCGCCACCCGAAGGATCTGCGCGGCGACAACGACGTCCTCGTCCTGACGCGGCCCGACATCATCGCGGCAATCCATCATCAGTACCTCGCCGCCGGCGCCGACATCATCGAGACCAACACCTTCAACAGCACCGCCGTGTCGCAGGCCGACTACGCGCTCGAGGCGCTCGCGTACGAGCTCAATCTCGAAGGCGCGAAGCTCGCGCGCGCGGCGGCCGACGAGTGGACCGCGAAGACGCCAGGCAAGCCGCGCTTCGTCGCCGGAGCGATCGGCCCGATGAACAAGACGCTGTCGATCTCGCCCGACGTGAACAACCCGTCGTTCCGCGGCGCGACGTTCGACGAGGTGTGCGCCGCGTTCAAGGATCAGGTGCGCGGCCTCGTCGACGGCGGCGTCGATCTCCTCCTGCTCGAGACGATCTTCGACACGCTGAACGCCAAAGCGGCGCTCGTCGCCGTTCAGGAGGTCTTCGAATCCGACATCGCGAATCCTGCGGCGCGGCCCCCGGTGATGATCTCGGTCACGGTCACCGATCGCAGCGGGCGCACGCTGTCGGGGCAGACGGTGGACGCGTTCTGGGTCTCGATCGCGCACGCGAAGCCGTTCAGCGTCGGCATCAACTGCGCGCTCGGCGCGCGCGACATGCGGCCCTACGTCGCCGAGCTGTCGCGCCTCGCCGGCTGCTACACCAGCTGCTACCCGAACGCCGGCCTGCCGAACGCGTTCGGCCAGTACGACGAGCAGCCGCGGGACACCGGCGCCGCGCTCGAGGAGTTCGCCGCGAGCGGCTTCGTCAACATCGTCGGCGGCTGCTGCGGCACGACGCCGGATCACATCCGGGAGATTGCCGCGCGCGTCGCGTCGCTCGCTCCGCGGCGGCGGCCGGATCGCGACGCGTCGACGGCCTTCACCGAGCTCGCCGGCCTCGAGACGCT
>QHWK01000183.1:1493-8390 GCA_003223775.1 Acidobacteriota bacterium | reverse complement strand
CGCGCGCCACCGTAGAAGCCCAGCGCGCCCCACTTGAAGAGCGCCCAGAACGAGAACACGCCGGCAACGCCGACCGACAAGGGAATCGGCGGGCTGATCATCGCGGCCGCTGTCGCGAGGAAGAAAACCAGCATCAGGTCCGAGGCAAGCGACGACTGAACCCGAAAGGAGGGACCGTACCACGCACGCCCGGCCAGCCCGGCGCCGATGACGAGCAAGTCGATGCCGTAATCGCCGTAGACCTCCGAAATCTTCTGCGTCTGCAGCACGCCGGGCGATACCTCGACGCTCAACTGAAACGGATGGCCCGCATTGAGGGCGCGGACAGACGCTTCCACTTCGTCGAACGGTGCGCCGCGGTACGGCCCGTACGACGCCGTGTACAGGTACCAGGAGGACGAACCACGAACCGCCGCCAGCCGCTGCGCATCCATTCGTTTTCCCGACGAATGTCATCGATCGTCGCGTCCCGCTTGACCACCTCGTTCGACCACCAGTCGTTCTTCTCGGCGATGATGCGGTCGCGGCGATTGATCTCCGATTGCAGATAGGCGGCAACTTCGGTCGCCGTGTGCGCGTCCCACAGATCCTTCCTGCCCCGCTCCAGCCAGGCCGCCAGGTCGGGGTGATCGAAGCCGGCCGCTTGAAGGAATTCGAAGTAGACGAGCGCGGTCTCGGGCCGGCTGCGCTCGATGTACTGGATGCCGCACTGAAGGAGCCGCTCGCCCAGCGTTGCGTCGGACGCCGGCAGGTGCGGCCGCGCCCTCGCGAGCACGTCGCGGAAGCGCTCCGACGACAGATCGCTCTTCGTCGCCTTCTCGAAGTAGCGATCGATCAGCTCCTGCCCGCCGCCGATGACCGCCATCGAGTCGACGGCCCACAAGTAGATGCCCGCCTCGGCGCGCTCGAGCAGCTTCTCGATGACGCGCGGGCGCGACGGGCCGCCGACGAGCTTGCGAATCGCGCGGATTTTGAACGCCGACTGGTCGTCGTAGTTCTGCGCGTTCCAGGTGGAGCTCTGGGCGCCGACGCGAACCTCCGCGAGCACGTCGAGGACGCGGACGATCGTCAGGTCCAGCAGGCGCAGCCAGAGATCGAAGTCGGCGACCGTCCGGAACGCCTCGTCGAAGCACAGGTCTGCGCCGCACTTCGCGCGCGAGAAGAACGATGTCGCGAACGGCGGCACGACGGCGCCCTCCATCAGGCGGAGCAGATCGAACTCGGGTGGCGTCCAGGCGTGCAGCGGCTTGCGATCGGCGTCGATCATCTGGCATGCGCCGTACACCACTGCCGCATCGGGATGCTCGGCGAATCGGCGCACCACGATGTCGAGCGCGTCGCGGCGGAGCAGATTGTCCGCATCGACCGATCCGACGATGTCGCCGCGGCATCGCTGCACGGCGCGGTTGAAGCCCTGCCCGATACCGGTGTCCGGCGCCGACACGATCGAAATCGACAACAGCCCTTCGATCGAGCGGAGGTACTCGAGCGTGCCGTCCGTCGACGCCCCATCCTGTACGACCAGTTCGTAGTTCGCGTATGACAACGCCCGCACCGACTCCACAGCATCGCGAACGTGGGGCATGCCGTTGCGCACGCACAGGATGATCGACACGAGCGGTTCGCGGTTCAAGAGCGTCGGGGCGGCCCGACCGGATCGATGAAGAACCGCGGGCGCAGAACGTGGTACCAGCGTCGATCCTGATAATCGTCGGGAACGGCCAGCTTGAGCAGCAGGCGGATCTGCCGCAGGTCGCCGACTCGATGGATCGACTGGATGCGTATCGGGGCTGCGCGTTCGGCCTCGAGCCACCGAAGGCGCGCAGCCGGCGGATATTGATAGACGGGCCAGAACAGCGTCCAGTGGAGCGCGCCGCGCGAACACGGCACGGTCATGCGCTCTCGAGGACTCGTCGCCTGATCGTAGACGCCGGTGATCGTCGCATCCTCGGGGGAGCGGCACTCGACACGCAGAACCAGGTAGTCCTCGACGAGCGGCGTCGGATGGGGCAATGTACTCAGCCCGACTCCTTCCACGACCACGCGCGTCGCTCCATCGTCGGCAACGGTGGTAACCGTCGCGAGCCGCTCGTCGGTCGCGTGGCGCATCGAAGCTGAGACGACGGCGGTCACGCGCGACTGCTGAAACTGGCGCGCCACGGCCATGACGCCAAGCGTGAACAGAGCCACGATCGCGAGCGCCGCGATGCGAGCCGCGTGGGCGTGCCGCCAATCACGCACCGGTGGCCGCCCCGTGCTGGAATCGACTCGAGCGACCCGTAAGCCGAGAAGGGCCCCCTGTTCGATCGCAACGGCCGTAAACCACCAGGGCACCCACTCCAGATGGAAGAAATGTTTGGGCTGAAAGACAAGCGAGACGTAACCGATCGCGCTGCACATGAGGAACGAGACCGCGAGGCCCAACCGCAGGTCCGCGATCAACAGGAGCGGCAGGACCGCAAGTGCGGAAACGATCCCGAAGCGACCGAGCTTGAGCACATTGATGACAGCCGCGAACGAACGCAGCAGGAAGTCGGCTGGGAACGTCCGGTCGATGTCGGCGACGAGCCGCGTTGCCGCACGCTGCATCTCCTTCGAGTAGAACTGGGCGAACATCGTCGAACCGTTGACACGCTGGTCGTAGCTGTTGATGACGTCGGCGATGTGCGCGTCGTCGAAGCGGATCCCGTAGTCGTACAGCGACGGTTCCGCATAGTAATCAGCGAAACTGCGATCCATGCCGCCGAGCACCTGAACGGGCAGGAGACTGCCCCATTCATCCGTGAATTGCGCTTTCAGCACCGGCCACGCCGACAGCAGCGCGGCGCCGAGAAACGCGGCGACGGCTGTCGCTCGGCGCGGCGCGCCGACCGACGTCGGCGCAAATGCCGCGATGACGACCACGGCGATCGGTATGCAAACGAGCAGGTCCGTCTTGAAGCCGATGCCGATCCCGACGACGAGGCCGGCCGCGATTGCCGGCGCGACGAGGCCCCAGCGCGCAGGTTCCCGGCGCACGATGGAGCCGACCAGGAACAGACACCCGAGGAAGAACGGCGCCTTCGCGTATTCTGCTGGATGAAGCGCGTTGCGCAGGTGCAAGTCGGAAAAGACGAAGGGCAGAATCGCAAGCGAGGCAAGCAGGGGGCCCACGCCGAGTCGAAACAACCCATACGCGGCCAGGACGGTCAGGCCGACCATCGCCGCCATGTAGCCGACGTAGACGGATCGACGAGGGCCGGTCAGCCAGAACACCGAGCTCAACGACGCGTGCAGGTACCGCTGAACCTCCGACAGGTGGCCGGCGTTGACCCGCGGCAACTGGCTGAACGCATCGCACGAGAGCGCCTTGATTCTGCCGGTGGCGAATGCCTGCCAGTGGGGAGAGGCGTCGAGGGCCGCCTGGTCGATCGTCACGCCGAGCCGTCCGACGCACGGATACAGCAGGTCTTCGGTGCAATCGCGATAGGGAGAGTCGTACGACAGAGCGAAGTGCTCGTTGACGTAACGATACGCGACCGCAGTGGACAGCACGACAAGAAGCACCGCGGCGACCGCGTCGAGCCGCCACCCTCCAATGAGGAGTCCTCAGACGAGTCGTCGAATCGTGGGGACCCTGGCTCGAACACTCGCGGTTTGGATCACGTGTGGGCGTTGATTCATCAACGGGCGTTGAAGCAGCGCACAGACTTGATCACCGAGGCAAGGTCGTCGTCCCCGAGGGCAGTGAAGAATGGGAGCCGGACCAAGCGCTCGCTGACACTTTCGGCAATCGGACACCGAGTCACGAGCCCGTTCAGCCTCTGCGCCATCGCTGAACGATTGAGCGGCAGGTAATGAAACGTGCCGCCGATGCCACGATTCCTCAGATGGCCAATCAGTCCCTGCTGGCCATCATGAGACGGCATCAACACGTAGAAGAGGTGATAGGCGGATTCGACGTCGGCGCCCCATCGTGCAGGAAGGCCGACACCATTTCCTTCGGCCCACTCGGCGAGCGCTTCCGCATAAGTCATCCAGAGATGACGCCTTCGAGCCTGGACATACTCACGTTTCTGCAGCTGGGCGAAGAGAATCGCTGCAAGCACGTCCGACAGGACGTAGCTCGAACCGACGTCGACCCAGCCGTATTTGTCGATCTCTCCTCTGACGAACCGTGAGCGATCCGTGCCTTTTTCGCGAATGATCTCCGCGCGTTCTCGAAACCGATCGTCGTTCATCAGCAGGGCACCGCCTTCACCGCACGTGAAATTCTTCGTCTCGTGAAAGCTGAGGGCTGCCAGGCATCCGAACGTTCCGAGATATCTGCCCCCGTACTTGCCGAAGAGGCCGTGAGCATTGTCCTCGACGATCGGAATCCCATGGTCGTCGGCGATGCGGCCCAATCGATCCATCTCGCATGCGACCCCACCGTAATGCATGGCGACGATGGCTTTTGTCTTGGACGTGATGTGCCGTTCTAGCTCACGCTCGTCGACATTCAGAGTATCTGACCGGATATCGACGAACACCGGCGACGCGCCGCGAAGCACGAACGCGTTGACGGTCGACGGAAACGTGAACGGCGAAACGATGAATTCGTCGCCTGGGCCGATGTTCAGCAGCAGCGCGGCGAGTTCCAGCGCATGCGTGCACGACGTCGTCAGCAGTACCCTGCTCCCAAGCGCCTCTTCGAGGAGCTCGGTCGCGCGTCGTGTGTACTCTCCATCCCCGGAGATGTGGCCCCGAGCGAACGCATCGGCTACGTACTCGAGCTCGTTGCCGAGGCACGCCGGCCGGTTGAATGGAATCTTCAGCACCACGCGTCGGTCATGTGGCCTGCTATTCCGGCGGATAGACTCGATCGAGCTCGGCGATCATCTCGTCGCGTCTGGCGCGCGCGTACTTGGCTCTGATGCTCGCAAGGGCGATCGCGTCTCGACGCTTCGCGGCGAGGACCTTTATGATCGGCGTCACCAGCAGCTGGCGGGCCAGGATGCTCCAGGCCGGCCCCACCCAGTTCAGGAAGCAGATCGTCTCTTCGGAGAGCTTCGGCTCGACTCGCACGCCGCGCGCGTAGTCCCACGCCCCGCGGTGACCGCCGAGGAAGTACGACGCCAACTCGCGGGCGTTGAAGCCGAATTCGCCGTCCACGCCGACGATCTCGAGCCCTACGCGCGACAAGAGACGCTCGAGGCTGGACTTATGGAACAGATTGATGTGGACGGTGCCGATCGCGCCGCCGTTGATCCACGCCAGATCCTGCCGCATGATGCGCGCCTCGATCGCGAACGCGTTCGGTACTGTGATTGACACGAGGCCATCGTCGTGCAGCCGCGGCACGACGCCCGACAGCACCGTGAACGGATCGTTGAGGTGCTCCAGCGTTTCCCACAGCGAGATGAGGCCGAACTCGTCGCGATCGAGACGCTCGTCCGGATGAACGACCGTCAACCCGCGCGCGCGGCCTGCACGAATGAGGCTTTCGCTCGAATCGATGCCGTACGCGCGCCAGCCTCTTGACTCGGCCACCTCCAGCGAATGCCCGACGCCGCATCCGACGTCGAGCAGATCGCGGCGGCCGGCCGGTACGATCGGCTCGATCTCCGAGAAGTAGACCGACATGCGCGTTCGGTCCGCCTGCGCCTTCGACTCGTCGAGGCGCTGCCCGGCGAGACGCTCCACGATCTCGCGAGCCTCGGGGCACGCCGCGTAGTAGCGCTCGAACAGCTGATCGTCCACGACCAGCGGCACGTACCACGTCCCGCAGCCAAGACAATCCACATACGGATAGGAATCGAAGCTGTAGAACAGAAACCGGTGATCCGTCTGGCCGCAGGCCGGGCACGCGCGAGCCGGCTGATCCCGAATGAACGCCGCGCCGTGCTCGCGCCACAGGTGCATGGCGCGAACCCAATCCGACAGCTCGAGGTTGCCGAACGGCGGCTGCAGCACCCCCTGCGCCGGCAGCGCGCCGCTCGCGTCCGCTCGCGCGAGCGATCGTGAGAGGCGCGCGAACTGGCGGGCGATGTCGGACGCGATCTGCGGTAGATCTTCCACGTGGTGTCCTACGCTAGTCGGCAGCCGCCGGCTCCATCGACCACTCGCCTTCGCCCTCGAAGAGGGTGCCTTCTCCGATCCATCCCGCGTCGACGACCGCGAAGTCGAGGGCGTACATGATGCAGTGATAGACATCGGGGTCGACCGAGAAGAACTTCTTGCTGTCCTGCTCGATGTACCCTTCGGCGGCGATTTGCACCGCGACGGAATACTGGCCGGCCCCGAGCATCATCTTCGGCAGCCGCATCTCGATGACGCCTGCGGCCGCGCGCAGCTCGTCGAAGCACAGACGATCCGTCATGAACTTGCAGACGCGTTCGATGTTGTTGCGCGAGACGACGATGAAGACCTGCGCTCGTTCGCGCAGCCCTTTCTTGCGAATCTGATAGCGGATTCGGAACGCCGTTTCCTGTCCGTGACCGACCGCGTGCGTCTCGGCGCCGGTGGCGTCGACCAGAGCGAAGCTGTCGATCACGATGGCGCCGCTGCCCTGGAGAAACGGCGCCTCCGACGGAATGAGCGCGTCCGAGGCGTGTGCGGCAATGGAGGGCGTATACCTGGCCGAATGCGTGCTCCACTCGCCCGCGCGCGTCGAGACGACCCCGAGATCCTCGACCAGGCCCTCACGATAGCAGCGCACGCGGAGATCGCACGACTCGTCCGACCAGTAGTCGAGGCGCAGCGTCAGGCCGGATTCTCCGGAGAGCAAATCGTGCGGCACGACGAAAGCGCCGGCGACCTTGTGGAACGGCGATCCGTAGTTCAGCATCGGACGCGCCACGCGTCCGCGCCACTCGAGCGGCTCGCCCCAGGAGCTGCCCTCTTCGACGACATGGGATCCCGATGCACCGGCCGCCG
>QHWK01000183.1:0-1471 GCA_003223775.1 Acidobacteriota bacterium | reverse complement strand
CCAGCAGCAACGGCCTGAGGGGCGCCGCGCTGTCGAGGCGCTTGTCGGCCGTGCCGCCCGAGAGTTGCGCCTGCTTCTTCAATCGAAGGCGGCGCTCCTCCTGGGCGCGGATCGATTCGGCGTACGCCTTCACGACCTCCGAGGCGCCACCATCCATCGCCACGGCGCCGCGCTCGAGCCAGATCACCCGATCGCACATCCGCGTGGCCGAGTAGATGTCGTGCGTCACGAGCAGGAGCGTAGAGCCGTTCCGCTCGCACATCTCGCGCATGCGCTCGTAGCTCTTTTGCGCGAAGTACGCGTCGCCGACGCCGAGCACCTCGTCCAGCACGAGAAGGTCCGGAGTAATCGCGGTCGACGCCGCGAACATCAGCCGCATGGCCATGCCGGTCGAATAGGTTTTGACCGGCTGGTCGATGTACTCCTCGAGCTCCGCGAAGGCGATCGCGTCGGCGCACCGGCGGGCCACTTCCCTGCCCGACAGCCCGAGCTGCGCGAGGTAGGCGTTGACGTTCTCCCGGCCTGTGAAATCAGGATGGAAACCAGTGCCGATCTGCAGCAGCGCGTGGACGTCCGCGCTGACATCCAGACTCCCGCTCGTGGGCTGAATGACGCGGGTGACGAGCTTGAGGAACGTGCTCTTGCCGGCGCCGTTCCGGCCGATGATGGCGACCTTCTCGGCACGCCGGATCTCCAGATTGATGGCGGCGAGCGCGGCGTGCTCCGTGAATGCACCGGGCCGATCGCCGAGCAGCCCGAACATGTCGAGGAAGCGGTACGCCGGCTTCGTGTACAAGCGGTACACCTTCGTCAAATCAGTCGCACGAATGACGGCATCGGACATCGAGGTCATGATCGGCGCGCCTGGATGTACTCCTGGATCTTCCAGCGCACGCGATACCGGAGCCAGTCGAACAGATCGGACGCCCACACCCGAAGCGTCTCGTGGATCTTCTCGGCCACAGTAAGGGCGATGATGACGAGAAACTGAAGCCAGCCGACGAGCCCGAGCCAGCGGGCGCGCAAACCCGGTCTCAACGCCGCCGCCGCAGCACGAGCTGCAGCTTCTCCTGAATGCGCCAGCGCCAGCGGTACATGACCGTGTTGTAGCTCCCTCGGATCAACCGATACCGCACCGCGTCGCGCGCCGTGAACACCATCGACCGCAATAACGTGATGAAGAGATCCCAGATGATGACCAGGATCGAGATCGCGATCACCAGCGACGCGAGGGCGCCATCCGCCCGATATGTTCGGACGGAACGCGCTAATCCTGCTTTGCCCAACCTTGTGCCAGTTGGCATGGCACCAGGCGTGACGGCCGATGAGTCGATCACTCTTGACGGCGCCCGATGACGGTGCGAAGAGTGGCGGCTAGCTCGGGTGCATGGACCCGCAATGAATACCGCTCCTCGATCGTGCGCCGGCCGGCCTTGCCGAACGTGCGTCGGAGCGCCGGATCCTCGAGCAG
>QHWK01000887.1 GCA_003223775.1 Acidobacteriota bacterium | reverse complement strand
GATGCCAGGTGTAGATCTTCTCGACGCTGTCGAGCCAGCGTTTGTCGTACAACGTGCCGGAAAACTTGGTGAACCACGGACGCAGCCCGTTGGCCGTGCCGTCGGCCACCCAGATGCACAGCTCCGCCTCGCTCTGCACCGAATCCTTCCAGCGATACGGTTCCTCGACCCCGACGCTGAAAATTCCGCCGATCGGTTTGCGGCCGAGCGTCGCGCGGTACTCTTTGGCGTTCTTGCCGTTCGCCCACGGCGCCATCAGGCCGTGACGGGCCTGCCGGTCGGCGAATAACGTCGCCGAGAGCTCGCCGACTGTTTTCATGTCGAGCGGGCTCAACGCGCCGCCGCCGGCGTTGGCGATGAACCGCGCGCGCGGGTTGATCGCGCGGATCTCGCGATCCCACAGCCGCCACACGTCGAAGAGCCGCTGCTCCTGCCAGGCGAGGTGCGCGCGCCGCGCGCGGTCGCGCGGGTCCGTCGTCCGCGGCAGCTCCAGCCCCGTCGCGGCCCGGAAGGTCCGCTGACAGTGCTCGCAGTAGCACATCCCCGATCCGGACCAGCGGTTGCCGAAGATACCGTCGACCGCGTATCGCGACGCGATCTCCTTGTGAACGGCGGTCATGAACTCGAAGTTGTACGGACCGAGCGCGCACGTCACCCACAACTCGGGCGATGCCCAGTGACGCCGCTTGTCGCCGTTCGCATCGACGGCAATCCAGTCCGGATGCGCGTCGCAGACGTCCTGGTGCGCGGCGTGCGGATCGGTGCGCGCGATGACGACCATGTTGCGCCGCCGGCATCCGTCGAACAGCTGCCCGAACGGATCCGCGTCGCCCATCCAGGCGCTGCGGTGATGCAGCGGAACCTCGGTCTGCGGATCGTACCGGCCCGGATCGTTTTCGACGAGCGTCAGCTGCGCCCAGCGCATCGGCCGATCGAACCAGTCGGGCGCCGGAGCGCGTGACGAAGCCGCGGCTGCAGTCGATCGCGCCTGCTCTGACGGAGCCGCCTGTATCGAACCGGACGCGATTCCGACGCCCCCGAGCGCCGACACCACGACGAAGTCGCGCCGAGAGATCGCGCTCACCTCAGAAGCTGTACTTCAACGAGAGCTGAATCACCCGTTCGCCGTTCTTGGTCGTGATGAACCCGAACGATCCGCTGTTCGGGTTGTTGTTGACGGCGCTCGCGGTGCCGCCAGGACCCAGATTCGGGTGATTCAGCACGTTGAACGCCTCGATGCGGAACTGGAGCCGCTGCGAGCCGGTCAGCGGCACGTTCTTGCGGACGCCGAGATCGAAGTTCCACGAGCCCGGATTGCGGATCATGTTTCGCGGCTGGACACCGAACGTCCCGGCGGCCGGACGCGCGAACGCCGCCGGATTGAACCACGCCATCGACGTCGTGAACGGACCCGGATCGATCGCCGGATCGCCGACGAGGTTCCAGAACTGGTTGCCGCTGCCCGCACCGACGCCGGCGAAGTCGTCGTTGCTGCGCACCGAGACAGGCATCCCCGACTGATATTGATAAACGCCGGTCACCTCCCAGTGACCCAACGCGCGGCTTGCCCAATCCGATCGCTGCAGGAACGGCAGCTCGTAAATCCAATTCGCGATCAGCACGTGCGTGCGATCGAGGTCCGAGATGCCGTAGTAGGCGCTGTCGTCGTACGTGTTCGGCAACACGTCGGTCAACGTCGACGAGTCGTCTTTCGTGCGCGACAGCGTGTAGCCGATGCCGGCGTGCACGCCGCGGGCGACGCGCCGCTCGACGCTGACCTGCAGGCCGTGATACTGCGATCGGCCCGTGTTTTCGGCGAGCCCGATCGGGCCGTACCCGAGATACGGCCGCAGCGCGTTCACGTTGACGCCGGGGTTGGCCTGGAGCGTGCCGGGCTGCAGCTGATTGATATTTCGCTTGCGTTGGTTGTCGATGCCGCGCCGTCCGACGTACGCGACTTCGACCGTCGTCGCCCCTGGCAGCTGGCGCTCGACCGTCACATTCCAGGCCCATGCGCGAGGCATGCTGAAGATCGGATCCTGTGCCGTCACGACCAACGGGAAATCGCGGCGCGCCGCGCCGGCGGGCGCGTCGATGGAGCCGTTGACGACGGTCTGCTGGATCTGGAACGGCGGATTGCCGCCGAGCGCCGTGTCGCGGTTGATCATCGGCCGGTTGTAGAACAACCCGAGCCCCGTGCGGAATGCCGTCTTGTCGTTGATCGCGTAGGCGAGGCCGAGCCGCGGCTGGAACATGTTCTTGTGCGTGACCGCGAGGCCGTCCGGCAGCCCGTGGCGAAGGCGATCGAATCCGTCGTTCGCGCCGGGCGCGCCCGGCAGCGCGATGCCGTTGAGCGGCACGCCGCCGCCGACGACGAATCCACTCGTGCGATCGACCAGCTGCGCCTGGCTCGGATCGTAGAACCGCGGATCGAACGACGCGAGGTTGCCGTTGCGGCTGTACCACTGCGGCCAGAGCGAGTACCGCACGCCGACTTCGATCGTGATCTTGCTGCCCGCCTTCCAGCTGTCCTGGGCGTACGCATCGAACGAGGTGGCGATCCACGGCGTCGAGGCTTTCGCGCCGAACTCGTTGTAGTCGTTGAAATTTCCGACCAGCGCGTTGGCCATCGCGACTCCCGTGGACTGCGGGTGGCCGGCGTCGAGGAAGCGCACTTCGCCGTTCTGATTGT
>QHWK01000182.1 GCA_003223775.1 Acidobacteriota bacterium | reverse complement strand
CGCGACGGAGCGCACGAAGATCGTCTACACCGCGACGCTCGCGGGGCTCGTGCCCGGCGGGCCGGGCCACTCGCATCAGTCGGTGCGCGACATCTCCGCGATCGGATCGGTGCCCGGCCTCATCGCGATCGAGCCGTGCTCGGAGCGCGAAGCGCGCCTCGCGATCCGCTGGGCGATCCAGGAGCACGCCGGCAGCACGTACCTGCGGTTCGTGAACGTGCCGATGGATCTTCCGTACGCGCTGCCCGAGTCGTACGCCCTGCACGTCGGCCGCGGCGCGGTGCTGCGCGGCGGCGACGAGGTCGCGCTCGTCGGCTACGGACCGCTCTTGATGGCGAACGCGTGGCGTGCCGCCGACGATCTCGCGTCGCTCGGCATCAGCGCCGCTGTGATCGATCTGCCGTGGCTGAACCGAATCGACGAAGCGTGGGCGCGCGAGACGCTCGGCCGCTTTCCAGCGATTCTCACGCTCGACAACCACTACGTCGCGCTCGGTCAGGGCATGATGATCGCCGCCGCTGCTGCGCGCATCGGCCTGCGCGCGGAAGTGCGATCGCTCGGCCTCACCGACATTCCGGCCTGCGGCAGCAACGCCGAAGTGCTCGCACACCACGGCCTCGACGCCGCCGGCATCGCGCGTGAAGTGCAGCAGTTTGCAAATGTAGGGCGACCCTTTGAGGGTCGCCAGGCGAGGCTGAAAGCCTCGCCCTACAAATCACCCCGTGTATCCTGATCGCGTTCTCCACTGGATCGGCGATCGCGACGTGCCGTCGTCCGGCGACACGTTCGAGAAGCGGTGTCCGATGGACGACCGGCCGCTGTGCGACGTCGCGCGCGGCACGGCCGGCGACGTCGACGCGGCGGTCACGGCGGCGTCGCATGCGGCGGAAGCATGGGGACGCGTGCCGGCACCCGCGCGCGGCGAGATTCTCCTCCGCGCCGCGGCGCTGCTGCGCGCGAACGAGCGCGAGCTCGCCGAGATCGTGCAGCTCGAGACGGGAAAACCGTGGAAGAACGCCGTCGCGGAAATCGGATCGTCCGCCGACCTCGGCGTCTTCATGGCGAGCGAAGGCAGCCGGTTCTACGGCAAGACGATGACGAGCCCCGTGCCGAACCGCAGCGTGCGGACCGAGCGCGCGCCGATCGGCGTCTGCGCCGCGATCATGCCGTTCAACAGCCCGCTGGCCGGCGTCGCATGGAAGACGTTTCCCGCGCTGTTGTGCGGCAACGCCGTGGTCGCGAAGTCGCACGAGCTGACGCCGTACACCGCGGTCGCGTTCGGGAAGCTGCTGTGCGACGCCGGCCTGCCGCGCGGTCTGTACTCCGCGGTGCAAGGCCTCGGCCCGGAAGTCGGGACGCCGCTGGTCGAAGATCCGCGCGTCGGCCTCGTCAGCTTCACCGGATCGGCCGCGACCGGGAAGTTGATCCAGCAGCGCGTGAGCGCGCGCGGCGTCCTCGCGAAGGTGTGCCTCGAGCTCGGCGGAAAAAATCCGCTCGTCGTCTGCGACGATGCGGACATCGACGCCGCGGCGGAGCACGCGACCGCGTCCGCGTTCATCGACGCCGGCCAGCGGTGCGCCGCCGGCAGCCGCATCATCGTCTTCGATCGCGTGTACGGCGAGTTTCGCGACGCGATGCTCGAGCGCGTCAGGGCGGTGAAGGTCGGCTCGGGCGCTGCCGACGCTTGCGGTCCGGTGATCTCGCGGCAGAATCTCGAGCGGCTGCTGCGCGCCGTGGAGTGCGCCGTCGCGCGCGGCGCGCGGCTGCTCGCCGGCGGCGCCGTGATCGACGCGCTCGCGCCCGGCTACTACATGGCGCCGACGGTGCTCGAGAACGTCGCGCCCGACGACGACGTCTCCCAGCAGGAGCTGTTCGGTCCGGTGACGTGCCTGTATCGCGCGGCGAACTTCGACGAAGCGATCGCGCTGGCCAACTTCAGCGCCTACGGCCTGACGGGCGCGATCCACACGTTCAACAGCAACCGCATCGAGGAGTTCATCGCGCGCTACCGCGCCGGGCTCGTGTCGATCAACGGTCCGACCTACGGCGCGGGCCCGCATATGCCCTTCGGCGGCGTGAAGAACTCGGGCAACGGCTTCCGCGAGCCGGGGACCGAAGCGCTCGACGTCTACTGCGAGTGGAAGACGGTCGTCGTCAACCACGATCCGGCGCGCGTCTGAGATGGACACGGTCTTCGCATCGGCGAGCCCGAAGATCGCGCGCAGCGGCAAGCGGCGGATTCTCTTTCCGATCACCAACCGCGCGTACTACGGGCGCAGCCAGCTGCTGATCCGCAAGTTGAACAGCCATCCGTCCGTGGAGCTCGAGCTGATGCTCGGCGGATCGATTCTGCTCGACAAGTACAGCAGGCACGTCGCGAGCGACATCGAAGCGGGCGGCTACACGATCGCCGCCGAGCTCTTCAACGTGATCGAGGGCGGCAATCATGTCGCGATGGCGAAGACGGCGTGCCTCACCGCCCTCGAGTTCACCAACGGCATTCACGCCACAGGTCCCGACATCGTCGTGATCACGGGCGACCGCTTCGAGCAGCTGGCGATCGCGATGGCCGCCGCGTACCTGAACAGGACGATCGCGCACATCGAAGGGGGCGACGTCAGCGGCAGCATCGACGAGAGCGTGCGCCACGCGATCACGAAGCTCGCGCACGTCCACTTCGTCACCAACGAGGACGCGAAGCGGCGCGTGCTCGCGATGGGCGAGGATCCGAAGTACGTCTTCAACACCGGATCGCTCGACGTGGAGCTCGCGTCGAAGGTCGAGACGGCGATCACGAGCGAGCGCGTGAACGGCTACGGCGTCGGGCACGACGTCGATCTCGCGAAGCCGTTCGTGATGGTGATCCAGCATCCGGTGACGAGCGAGGCCGACAACCGGCTGCACCTCGAGACGACGCTGCGCGCGATTGGCGGCGTCGGCGTCCAGGCGATCTGGTTCTGGCCGAACCCGGACGCCGGCACCGGGGAGATGGCGGAGACGATCCGCCACTTCCGCGAGCACCACGAGGCGGCGACCGAGAAGATGCGCTTCATCACGAACGTCGCCGCCGACGAGTTCGTGGCGCTGCTCAAGTCGGCGGCGTGCCTCGTCGGCAACTCGTCGGCCGGCATCAAGGAGTGCTCGTATCTCGGCACGCCGGTGGTGAACATCGGCCTGCGCCAGAGCGGCCGGCTCAGCGCGTCGAACGTCGTGCACGTCGGCTACGACGCGCGCGCGATCCGCGACGCCGTGCAGCAGCAGCTCGACCTCTACACGCAGAAGCGATTCTTCGACCCGGCATCGGTGAGCGCATAGGTCGCATGCACATCACTATTGGCGAACGGACGATCGGCCCTGGGCAACCATGTTTCGTCATCGCCGAGGCCGGCATCAACCACAACGGCGACGTGCGGATCGCGTCCGATCTCGTGCACGCGGCCGCCGAAGCGGGCGCCGACGCGATCAAGTTTCAAACGCACCTTCCGGAGCACGAGATGCTGCGCGGCGGCGCGACGGCGGCCTACGTCGGTGAGTCGCTCTTCGATCTGCTGACGCGCACCGCGCTGTCGCGCGAGGCGCACGTCGAGCTGCGCGACCTTGCCGCGCGGAAAGGCCTGCTCTTCCTCTCGACGCCGTTCTCGCGCGAGGCCGCCGATTTCCTCGAGACGCTCGGCGTGCCGGCGTTCAAGACCGGCTCCGGCGAGCTCACCAACGTGCCGCTGCAGCGCCACATCGCGCGCAAAGGCAAGCCGATGATCATCTCCACCGGCATGTCGACGCCCGAGGAGATCGATCGCACGGTGCAGGCGGTCCGCGAGATCGGCACACCGTTCGCGCTCATGCACTGCACGTCGACCTATCCGACGCCCTTCGAGCACGTGCAGCTCGATTGCATTCCCGCGCTGCAGCGGAAATACGCCGTTCCAGTCGGCTTCTCCGATCACACGCTCGGCACGGCGATGGCGTTCGCCGCGGGCGCGATCGAGCGCGCGCGCGGCGCGACGAAGACGATTCAGCCGGGCGAGCAGGACGTGCGCGACATGGCGCTCCACAGCGTCGTCTCGGTGCGCGATATCGCCGCCGGCGCGACAATCGCCGCCGCAGACGTGTGGGCCAAGCGGCCTGGCACCGGGATTCCGGCGCGGCGGCTCGACGAGGTCATCGGTCGCGTCGCCAGGCGCGCGATCGCGAGCGGACGCCTCGTGCAGTGGGACGACCTCGATGCGGGGCCGGCCGCGTGACGGTCGTCGGCGTCGTCACCGCGCGCGCCGGCTCGAAGGGCATTCCGGGCAAGAACACGCGGCTGCTCGCGGGCAAGCCGCTCATCGCGCACACGATCGACGCGGCGCGCGAATCGGGCGCGTTCGATCGCCTGATTCTCTCGACCGACGATGAGGCGGCGGCGGCAATTGCGCGCAGCCGCGGCTGCGAGGTGCCGTTCATGCGGCCTGCGCCGCTCGCGGCCGACGACACGCCGCACCTGCCGGTGATGCAGCAGGCGCTCGCGTGGCTTCGGGATCACGATGGGTACTCGCCCGACTGGGTGATGATTCTGCTGCCGACGTCGCCGCTGCGGCAGCCGCATCACATCCGCGAAGCGATCGATCTCGCCGCGTCCACTGACGCGGACTCGGTCGTGAGCGTCGACGAGCTGCCGCCGCATTACAACCCGATGCGGGTCGTCACGATCGACGCCGGCGGCTGGGCGCGACTATTCGTCGGCGGCGCGCCGGTGAAGCGGCGGCCGGGCCGACGTCAGGACATGCCGAAGGCGTGGGTGCTGAACGGCGCGATTTATCTGTTTCGCACGGCGCTGCTGTTCGATCCGATCGAGCCGAGCCTCTATGGCGACAAGGTCGCCGCCTACCTCATGGCGCCGCCGTACGGCTTGAACATCGACGATCCCGAGGACTGGGCCGCAGCCGAGCGCGCGCTCCAGCAGGCAGCGTCGCGATGACGGCCGCAGCCGCGCCGTCGCTCCTCTGGACGATCCCGAACGGCAGCAGCGCGGGCAACGTGCTGCGCAGCGGCGTGCTCGCGCGCCTGCTCGAAGAGGTGCGCGATCTGCGCGTCGCGCTCGTCTCGCCGCTTGCCGCGGATCCGGCATTCACCGGCGAGTTCGCGCATCCGCGCGTCGCGTTCGAGCCGCTGCCGCCGCACGTGCCGTCAGGCCTCGAAGGTCGGCTTCTCAGCCTCGTGCAGGCGCGCTATCTCGAGGCGCGGACCACCGAGACGATCCGCATCAAGCTCGCCGCCGGCCACGCCGGCGCGGCGCTGCGCTTTCGCCGCGTGAAGGCGCTCGCCGGCCGCGCGCTGTCGCCGCGGCCCGACAGCGGGCGCTGGTACGACGTCTCCGATCGGCTCGTCGGCGATCCCGACGCGGAGCGGCTCTTCGATCGCCACCGGCCGACGCTCGTTGCGGCGTCGACGCCAGGATTGATCTTCGCGGAGATTCCGATGCTGCGCACCGCGCGGCGCCGCGGCGTCCGCGCGATGGCGGTCGATCTCAGCTGGGACAACCTCACGAACAAGCTGTTCCCGATCCGCCGCATCGATCGCCTCGCGGTCTGGAACCGGACGATGAAGCGGGAAGCGCAGGAGCTGCACGGCTACGACGGCGGCGAGATCGAGGTCGTCGGGCCGCCGCAGTTCGATCGGTACTTCAACGGCGAGAAACGATCGAGCCGCGTGGAGTTCTGCCGCCGATCCGGCCTCGATCCGTCGCGGCGGCTTCTCACGCTCACGACGATTCCGGCCGAGGCGTATCCGCGCCACGACGTGGTGATCGATCGCCTGCTCGACGCGATTCGGTCGGGCGCGATCGCCGAGCCGTGCGATCTGCTCGTCCGCGTCCATCCACGCGACGATCTGCGCGCGTACGATCGCTACGCCGGCGCGCCGCACATCGTCGTGGAGAAGCCGTTCCGCGAGTCGGCGCGCTCCGGAGACGGCCACGGCGTGGACGTCACCGCCGAGAACACGCGCCATCTCGCCGACACGCTGTATCACAGCGACGTCGTGCTGAACGTCGCGTCCACGATCGCGATCGAGGCGTCGATCTTCGACACGCCGGTCGTGAACATCGCGTTCGACGAGGAGGCGGCGGAGGCGCGGCCGTTCCTGACGTCGCCGCTGCGCTACTACTCCTACACGCACTACCAGCAGATCGTGCGCGCCGGCGCCGTGCGGATCGCGAAGTCGGCCGGCGAGATGATCGATCTCGTGAACGGCTACCTCGCAGATCCGTCGAAGGACGCCGCCGGCCGGCGCCGCGTGGTCGTCGAGCAGTGCGAGTTCACCGACGGCCGATCGGCGGAGCGCCTGGCGGGCGCCATGGCTGCCGAACTGATCGGACACCGGATGGCGGCGCCGTGCACGCAGGCTGACGCCGTCCTTCGGTAAAGCAGGCCTTCAGGCCTGCCTGCCGGTACCGGAATTCGAAGTGCTCCAATTGCATTCCAAGTGGTGGCATCTGCTGTTCGCGGCGCTCTGCGCCGCCTGGTTCGTGCAGAAAGCGGTGTGGTCGAACACCGGGAACCAGTGGGATTTCCGCGTCTACTACCACTCGACGCAGGCGTGGCGAGCCGGCCTCGATCCGTACGACACCTCGTCGCTGCCCGCGGATCTGCGCGAGACCGGGTTCAAGTTCAACTACCCGCCGTACTCGCTCGCGCTCTTCACGCCGTTCGCGAGCCTGCCGCTGCCGCGCGCGCGCGATCTTCATCGACGTCGTCAGCGGCAGCGTGACGACGTTCGAGCAGTGCCTCGTCTGGCTCGGCGTGGCGGCGCTCGTCGCGGATCGGTACTGGCTCTTCGTCGCCGCGATCGTGCTGGCGTCGTCGTTCAGGCTCACGCCGCTCGTGCTGCTCGCCGTCTGTCTTGCGGCGCGCGACGGCCGCGGCGTCCGCTATCTTGCCGGCGGCCTCGCAGCGTTCGCGGCGATCTTCGCGCTCAGCTACGCGCTCGCGCCGCGGCTGACGATCGAGTTCTTCCAGTCGATCCCGAAGAACTACGGTGAGAGCGGCCGGCTCAATCCGGCGTCGCTGCCGCTCGTCACCGACGCGGCGTCGCTTCTGGAGCGGACGTCTCACGTCGTCGTGCCGCAGGCGCTGCAGCTGATCGCGTATCTTGCGATCGCGGTTGCCGTGGCGGTGCCGACGTGGATGGCCGCGGCGCGCATCGCGAGAAGCGGCGCGGCGAACGGTCTCGAGCTCGTCTTCTATCTCGCGGCGATCGTGCAGCCGCTGGTGCTGCCGCGCTTCAAGAACTACAGCTACATGCTGCTCATCGCGCCGACCTGGTTCATCGCGATGCGCTCGACGCACCTGCGCAGCGCGCTGCCGCTGTTGCTGCTCGCGTGCCTGCCCGTGTACAGCTGGATCACGAGCGCCGACAAGATCACGCTCGTCGCGAACTACTCGCAGTGGCTCATCGCCGCCGGCGCGTGGGCGCTGTATCTCTACGAGATTCACGCCGGCGGGCTGCTCGCGCGCGCCGAGCATCGGGCGGTGGTCTCCGCATGACGGCGCCCGCGGCCGCCGCGCGTCCGCTGATCGATCACGCGGCGCCGATCGAGCCGGCGGCGTACTTCGAGCTGCTGATGAACATCACGCGGCGCGAGGTCAAGGGGCGCTACAGCCAGACGCTGTTCGGCATCGGCTGGGCGATCGCGCAACCGCTCGCGATGATGGCGGTCTTCACCTCGGGCACGATGAGCCTCGTCCAGTACCGCAACATCGTCACCAAGACGTACTTCCCGCGCGAGATCATCCCGCTCGCGCAGATCTCGTCGCGGCTGATCGATCTCGCGGCCGCGGCGGCGCTCGTCGCCGTGCTCATGGCCTACTACCGCATCGCGCTCACGCGCTGGGCGCTGCTCGTGCCGGCGCTGTTCGTGCTGCTCGTCGCCTTCACGGTCGCCGTGACGCTGTTGACGTCGGCGGTGAACGTCTTCTACCGCGACGTGAACCCGGTCGTGCAGATCGGGCTGCAGCTCTGGCTGTACGTCACGCCGATCGCGTACCCGCTGTCGAAAGTCCCGCCGCCATGGCGCGGCTGGATTGCGGCCAATCCGCTCACCGGCGTCATCGAAGGTCTGCGGTCCGCGGTCGTGTACGGCCGCGAGCCCGACTGGCCATTGCTCGCGCTCTCCACCATGTTGACGGCACTTGCGCTCGCCGGATCGTTCGTGCTCTTCAAGCAGCTCGATCGCTACTTCGCCGATGTCATCTGACGCGGTCGCGATCCGCCTCGATCGCGTGACGAAGCGCTATCGCGCGGGCCGCTCGCGAACGATCGTCGACCTCGTCTCGTCGGTCGTCGATCGCGCGCGCGGCGGCGAGCCCGACGTCTACAGCGCGGCGCGCGGCCGCATGAGCGCCGCGATCTTCGCGCTGCGCGACGTCAGCGTCGACGTCGCCGAGGGCAGCGGCCTCGGCATCATCGGCGCCACGAGCGGCCGCGTCCTGGTGGCGGGACGTGTCGTGTCCCTGATCGAGCTCGGCGCCGGATTTCACCCGGAGCTCACCGGCCGCGAGAACGTCTATCTCGGCGCCGGACTGTTCGGGCTCACGCGGCGCGAGGTCGATCGTCGTTTCGACGACATCGTGCAGTTCGCGGAAGTCGAGCGCCTGATCGACATGCCGATGAAGCGCTACTCGTCGGGGCTGTACGCGCGGCTCGGGTTCAGCGTCGCGATCTTCAGCAATCCCGACATCGTGCTGGTCGACGAAGTGCTCGCCGTCGGCGACGCGTCGTTCCGCCGCCGCGCGCTCGAGAGCCTGCGCCGGCTGATCGCCGAAGGGAAGACGGTCCTCTTCATCTCGCACGACGTGTGGAACGTGCGGCGGCTGTGCGATCGAATCCTGTGGATGGACGAGGGCCGCGTCCGCGCGTCGGGGCCCGCCGGCGAGATCGCCGAGCAGTACATGGAGCAGGTGAACCTGCGCGCGCTCGCGAATCGGAACACCGCGCTCGAGAGCCATCGCGGCGGCACCGGCGAGATCCGATACGTCGCCGTGGACATCCTCGATCGATCCGGACGCGCGGCGTCGAGCGTGCGCGAGGGCGGCGCGCTGACGGTTCGCGCCACGTACGACGCGTCGGTGCCAGTCCACGCGCCGGTGTTCCAGATCGCGATCGTCGACGTCGACACGGGGATGACCGTCGCCGCCGCGACCTCGTCGCGCGCCGACGTGCCTCCCGTCGTCGAGGGGCGCGGCGCGCTCGAGTGCATCTTCGATCCGCTGCTCCTGCGGCGGCGGCAGTACGTGCTGCGGCTGACGATCGCCGACGCGCAGCAGCTCGTGTCGTACGACGTCGTAACCGCCGGTCCGCGCTTCGCGGTGACGGCCGCCGGCGCCGCCGGCGAGCAGGCCGAAGACGAAGGGTTCGTCGCGCTGCCGTTCCGCTTCGAGCATCGCGCGCGCGTGCTGTCCTCCTGATGTGCGGCATCGCCGGAATCGTGTCGAAGAGCGGCGCGCCCGCGAGCGGCGCCACCGCGGCGGCGATGATCGCGACGCTGCGCCATCGCGGGCCGGACGACACCGGGATCTGGAGCGGCGGCGCGGCCGCGCTCGGCGCGGCGCGGCTCAGCGTCATCGATGTCGCCGGCGGCCATCAGCCGATCGCCGTGGACGCCGGCCGCATCGTCGTCGTGCAGAACGGCGAGATCTACAACTACGTCGAGCTGCGGCGCGATCTCGAGCGACGCGGCCGATCGTTTGCGACCGCGTCGGACACCGAGGTGATTGCCGCGCTCTATGCCGAGCACGGCGAGGCGGCGTTCGAGCGGATGCGCGGGATGTTCGCGATCGCGATCTGGGACGCGGCGCGGCAGCGGCTCGTGCTCGCGCGCGATCGCGTCGGCAAGAAGCCGCTCTACTACATGCAGTCCGCCGACGCGTTTCTCTTCGCGTCGGAGCCGAAGGCGATTCTCGCGGCGCTCGGGCGCGCGCCTGAGGTCGCGCCGGCGCCGCTCCTCGACTTCCTCACCTTCGGCTACGTCGCCGGCGACGCCGCGATCTTCGAGGGGATGAATCGCCTGCAGCCTGGCTCGCTGCTGACGCTCGACCCCGGCGGCGCGCCGGCAGTGCACAAGTACTGGACGTGGCCGCGCGACGCGGATGCCGGCATGCCGGAAGGCGAGTATCTGGAGCGTCTCGGCGCGGAGCTCGATGAAGCGGTGCGCATCCGGCTGCGATCGGACGTGCCGCTCGGCGCGTTCCTGAGCGGCGGCCTCGATTCGGCGACCGTCCTCGCGCTCATGACGAAGCACTCGACGCGGCCGGTGCAGACCTTCTCGATCGGCTTCGGCGATCCCGAGTACGACGAGCTCGCCGCCGCGCGCAGGACCGCGAGCGCGTTCGGCGCCGATCATCATGAGTGGGTCGTGACGCCCGACTGCCTCGACGTCGCGCATCGCCTCGCGTCGTATTACGACGAGCCGTTCGCCGACGCGTCGGCGATTCCCACTTTCTTCGTGTCCGAGCTGGCGCGCCGCCACGTGACGGTGTGTCTCACCGGCGACGGCGGCGACGAGCTCTTCGCCGGCTATCAGCCGTACTCGCAGGCGCTCGGGCGATCGTCGACGGCCGCCACGCGCGGCATGCGCGCGCTCGTCGGCCTCGGCGCGCGGTGGCTGCCGGCGCACGCGCGGGGCAAGGGGCGCCTCTCGACGCTCGCGCTCGGTCCGGAAGCGTGGTTCGTCTGGCGGCGAACAGTGTTTCCGGACTATCTGCTGCGGCGGATCGCGGGCGCGGATCTGCTCGCGTCGGCGTCGAACCTGCCGGAGCGCGACGCCGTCTCGCAGCTCGAGCGCGACCGCTCGCCGCTCTTGTCGCGCCTGCAGCGCTGGGATCAGCAGCACTACCTGCCCGGCGACATCCTCGTCAAAGTCGATCGCGCGACGATGGCGCATTCGCTCGAAGCGCGCTGCCCGCTGCTCGATCACCGCGTCGTCGAGATCGCCGCGCAGCAGCCGTCGTGGCGCCACGGCAGCGCGACGACGACGAAGAAGCTGTTCAAGAAGCTCGTCGCGCAGTGGCTGCCAGCCGAGACGCTGTCGAGGCCGAAGATGGGATTCGGCGTGCCGCTGCGCCGATGGTTCGCCGGCGGGCCGATCCGCTGGGCGCGCGACATCCTCCTCGATCGGCGTACGCGCGAGCGCGGCTGGACCGACAGCCGCGAGGCGGCGCGGCTGCTGCGCCAGCACGAGATCGGCGCGCGCGATCACGCGAAGCGGATCTGGACGCTCGTCTGTCTCGAGCTCTGGGCGCGCGCGCACGTGGATCGCGCCGGCACGCGAGAGCAGGCATGCGCGTGACGATGCTCGTGCGGTGCCTCGCGATGATGCGGGGCGGCGGCGAGACGCGGCATCTCGCCTGGGCCCGCGAGCTCGCCGCGCTCGGCGCCGACGTCGACATCATCGCCGGGCGCCCGCTGCTCCTCGGCGGACCCCGCTTCGTGCTCGACGAACCGAACGTGACGCTGCTGCGATCGCCGTACACGCGCGACTTCGTCTACCGGCGTCAGCGCCGCCGCGGGTTCGGCCGTCTGACGTCGGCCGTCCTGCACGCCGACGAGGAATGGTTCTGCCGCGCGGCGTGGCGGCGGATCGCCGCGCGCGAGCGGAAGCCCGACGTCGTCCACGCGCACGCGCTGTATCAGGCGGCGCGGCTGCGCGTCGACGACACGCCCGTCGTCATCAACGTGCCCGGCGAACCGCACGCGCGCTATCGCCGAGATCTCGCGCAGGCCGACGCGCTCGTCGGCGACGGCTGGGCGGTGGAGCATCTCCCGGCGCGAATCGGCCTGCCGATCGAGCGCGTGCCGAAGGGCGTCGACGCCGAGCGCTTCACGCCCGACGGCCCGAGCCTTCGCGAGGATCTGCATCTCGAGCGGCGCAAGGTCGTCGTCGCCGTCGCGCGGCTCGTGCCGATCAAGAACGTGCCGCTGCTCGTCGAGGCGATCGCGCGCGTGCGCGAGCGCGTGCCGAACGTCCACCTGCTCATCGTCGGCGACGGTCCCGAGCGGAGCGCCGTGCGCGCGCTCGTCGGCGAGCTCGGCCTCGTCGACTGCGTCACGTTCACCGGCCACGTGCCGCACCGCGACACGCCGGCCTGCTACCGCACTGCCGACGTTTTCGCGCTGTCGTCGGACTTCGACAACTCGCCGAACGCGGTGCTCGAGGCGATGGCGAGCGGGCTGCCGGTGGTGGCGACCGAGGCGGGCGGCATCCGCGAGTTCCTCGGCGCGGGCGGCGGCCTCGTCGTGCCGCGCGGCGACGCGGCGGCGCTCGCGAAAGCGCTCGAGCGCTACCTCACCGACGCGGCGTGGGCGCGCGCGGTCGGCGCGCACAACCGGCGCATCGCGTCCGCCGACTTCTCGTGGCCGGCGAGCGCACGTCAGCTGCTCGCGGTCTACGAGCGCGTCGTCTCGGCGCGGCGCAACCTGCGCGCGTCCGCATGAAGGTGGTGATTCGCGATGACGACACGAGCTACTTCACGACGCCCGATGCCCTCACGGCGATCTACACCGACGTCTGGGATCGCGCGCCGGTGTGTCTCGCCGTCGTGCCGTTCGCGATCGGCTACGAGCAGCGCGGCATTCCGCGCGAGCACTGGCACTCGGGCGAATCGTTCGCGCTCGAGCGGAACCCCGCGCTCGTGACGTTTCTCCGCGAGCTGATTCGGTCGGGACGCGCGTCCATCGCCCTCCATGGCTGCACGCATCAGGATTTCCCGAACGGCTACGAGTTCGAGGCGGCGCTCGATCCCGACGAGCGCATTCGTCGCGGCCGCGCGTACCTCGAGTCGCTGCTCGGCTGCCGCATCTCGGTGTTCGTGCCGCCCCACAACGCGTTGTCGAGGCGCGGCCTCGCGGCGGTGTCGGCCGCCGGCCTCAACGTCCTCGGCTCGTTTCTTTCGTTCCGTCCGTCGATGCGGCCCTGGGAGCCGCGCACCTTGGCCAATTGGTGGGCCGTCCAGCGCTATCGTCGCGCCACGCGTCGAAGCCGCCGCGACGCGCTCGTCTATCCGCGCGTGCTTCGCTACGCGACGCACGCCGAGTTCGGCTGCCACAGCCTCGTGCCGGGCACGACGGCTGACGCGCTCATTCGTGAGATGACCGACGCCGAACGCGCCGGCGGCGATTTCTGCCTCGCGACGCACTACTGGGAGATCGATGCGCCGCTCAAGAATGTGATGCGCTCGGTCCTCGACGCCGCGGCGCGTCAGCCGCATGTGCGGTTCGTCGCCGCCGAAGAGTTGTTCGCCTGATGGCGGGAAACGGCAGAAATCCGGGCAGGGCCGCGGCGCGCGGCGAAGCGAGCGATCCGCTGACGATGGATGTCGAAGCGCGGCGCGATCTGCGGCTGCTCGAGGCCGTCGAGCAGGACTCGCGCGTCACGCAGCGCTGGCTCGCGAGCAAGCTCGGGATCGCGCTCGGCCTGACGAACATCTATCTCAAGCGTCTCGTGCGCAAGGGCTATATCAAGTGCGTCAACGTGCAGTCGAACCGGCTGTCGTACTTGATCACGCCGCGCGGCATCGCCGAGAAGGCGCGGCTCACCTACGAGTTCATCGAGTACTCGCTGCAGTTGTACGGCGACGTCCGGCAGCACATGCGCACGATGCTCGCCGAGCGCGCCGTCTCCGGATGCCGCGTCGCGATCTACGGGCGCGGGGAGGCCGCGGAGCTCGCGTATCTCTCGCTGAAGGAATTCCGCCTCGAGCCGATCGCCGTGTTCGACGACGAAGGCGGACACGATTTCCTCGGCATGCCGGTGCGGCCGATCGCCGAGCACACGGAAGTCCCGTACGATCTGATGGTCGTCGCGACGCTCGACGGATCGGGCCAGGGCTGGGCGCAGTTGATCAAGGACGGCGTCGATCCCGAGAAGCTCTTCCCGCTGCGACAGATTCCGGCGATCAGCTCGCGCGCCGTCGCGGCGCCGCGCTCCGGGAACGGCCGCCGATGACGATCGTCGCGCGCCGGCGCTCGGACGCGCTGTGGACGCTGGCGCTGGCGGCGGCCGTCCTGTGGCCGGCGCGCGTGCTGTCGCCGCTCGACGGGCTGCCGCTCAGCGGCCGCGCCGACGCGATCGTGATCGGCGTCGTGCTGCCCGCGCTGTGGTGGATCGATCGCGGGTTCCTCCAGCGGGCGTCGGCGCGCGCGTTGATCACGGCGCTGCTCGTGCTGAAGGCGACAACCACGCTGCTGCTGCCGCAGCACGGCTTGTGCGCGCGCTTCTCGACCGCGGCGCCGCTCGGCGGCGACGTGATGACGATTCGGGTCGACGAGCCGGCCGGCGCGCTGCGCAGCTGGGACGTCCGGTCGGATGCGCGGTTGCCATCTCCACGCTGTACCGCGGTTCTCGATCGCGCGTACGGGTCGCGCGACGCGTTTCCATCCTGGTTCGTGAACCTGCTCGACGGCGTGGGCCGCGGCGCGAACGACGTCGTGCTGGACGTCGACGGCCACATCACGTCCGATACGCCCGGCACGTTGACGCTCGCGGCGACGAAGGACATGCGCATCGCCGCGTCTATCGACGGCGCGCGCGTGGACGTCGACAGCGGCCGTACGGCGGATGTGCCGCTTGCCGCCGGGCGGCATCGCCTTCAGCTCCGCAGCACGTTTTCGGGCGACGACTGGCGGTTCGCGCCACTGTGGAACGGACGCGACGCATGGGAGGCCGCGCGATTCACGCTGACGCCGCCGAACGGGATCGACCGCGCGCTGTCGCCGATCGCCGGCGTGGTGACGCCGGCGCTCGTCCTCGCGATCGTCGTCGCGTGGCTATGGTCGTGCGCGGTGTGGCGGCGCGTCGATGGGAGGGCCCTCGTGTACGCCGCGGCTGCCGCGGCCGTATTCGCCGCGATCGCGCGCGACGGCCGGTTCGATCGATACGCCGCGGTGCTGCTCGTCGGCGCCGCCGCGATTCCGATCGCGCGGCGCGCGCAGAACGCGCGCAGCGTCTT
>QHWK01000181.1 GCA_003223775.1 Acidobacteriota bacterium | reverse complement strand
GACACCGAGACACAGACAGCGACGACGGTTCGACGGGCGTCGCGAAGCGACGCGCGGTGACCGCGGATCGTGCGCACGAGCGACATCGACATCCCGGAATGTTGTTCGTGCGCACGATCCGTGGCCACCGCCAGTCGGCCTGCTGCGCAGGCCGACCCGTCGAATCGTCGACGGCGTGCGGCTCCGTGTCTCCGTGTCTCTGTGGTTGACATCACACGCCCGACAGCGTGTCCAGCGGCAGCTTGCCGGTGCTGCCGCCGATCTTCTCGACCGGCACGCCCATCTTGTCCATCAGCGTCACGAGCAGGTTCGCCATCGTCGGCTTGTTCGCGTACGCGAGGTGCCGGCCGCCCTTGATCGTCCCCGAGCCGCCGCCGACCACGAGCAGCGGCAGGTTGTCGCCGGAGTGGCGCGTGCTGTTCGAGATGCCCGAACCGTAGAGGATCGTGACGTGGTCGAGCAGCGAGCCGTCGCCGTCGCGCGTGGCGCCGAGCTTCGCGAGATACTGCGAGAACAGCTGCGTGTGATACCGGTTGATCTTCGACATGTGCGCGATGATCTCCGGCACGTCGTTGTGGTGCGACAGCGGATGGTGCGCCTCGGGCACGCCGATCTGCGGGTACGGCCGCGCGCTCTGCTCCTTGCCGATCATGAAGCTGATGACGCGCGTCAGATCGGACTGGAACGCGAGCAGCTGCAGGTCGAGCATCAGCGCGAGGTGATCCTCGAACACCGGCGGCGCGCCCTGCGGCTGCTCGAGCGTCGGCAGTTCGAGGTCCGACTGCTCTTCCGCCTTGTCGATCCGCCGCTCGACGTCGCGCACCGCGTCGCTGTACTCGTCGATCTTCGTGCGATCCCCGGCGCCGAGATCGCGGCGCAGGCTCGCGAGCTTGTCGGTCACCGAGTCGAGAATGCTCTTGCGCTGCCGCAGCCGCGCCTCGCGCGCCTTCCAGTCCGTGCTGCCGCTGTCGCCGAACAGCCGCTCGAACACCGCGCGCGGATTCCACTCCATCGGCAGCGGCTGCGTCGGGCTGCGCCACGACAGCGTGTGCGTGTAGACGCAGCTCAGGTTCCCCGTGCACGCGCCGGCGTTGGCGGGCACGTCCATCGACAGCTCGAGCGAGGGCAGCTGCGTCTCATTCGCGAAGTGCCGCGCGAGCAGCTGATCGATCGAGACGTCGGCGACGATCTCGATCTCGTTGCGGCCGCCGCGCGCGGTGCCCGTCAGAAACGATCCCGACGCGCCGGCGTGGATGTAGTTCCAGTTCGCCTTGATGCCCGAGAGCACGAGCATCTGGCTGCGGTACGCCGCGAGCGGCTCCAGGATGGGCGTCAGCTCGAACGCCGCGCCCTCCGTCTTCGGCAGCCAGTGCTCCATCGCCATGCCGTTCGGCACGTAGAAGGTCTGGAAGCGGTGCACCGGCGCCGCCGCGGCGCGCGCGCGCAGCGAGAAGGCCGGCACCATCGCGTCGAGCATCGGCAGCGCGAGCGTCGCGCCCAGGCCGCGCAGCACCGTCCGCCGCGGCAGCGGCTTCGTCGTGAGGAAGCTCATATCAATTCCTGAACGCTGGACTGTTCACGATCCCGAGAATGATGTCCGACCACCTGTAGCCGCCCGGCGCCGCGTCGCGCACGATCTTCCGCACCGCCGGACGATCGGCGTATTCCAGCCTGCGGCCGAGCGCGTAGGCGAGCAGCTTCTCGGTCAGCGTGCGCGGAAACTGCTCGGGCTGCGCGAGCAGTGCCGCGCGCAGCCCCGCGAGGCCATCGATCGTCGCGCCGCTCGTCGTCGTCCCGTGCGCGTCGACCGCATGCCCCGATTCGTCGATCGTGCGCCAGCCGCCGATCACGTCGAAGTTCTCGAGCGCGAACCCGAGCGGATCGATCGTCGAGTGGCAGCTGCTGCACGACGGGTTCTTGCGGTGCTCGGCGAGCCGCTCGCGAATCGACGCCGGGCGCGCGCCCGGCTTGTCGTTGAGGTTCGTGTCGACGCCCGGTGGCGGCGGCGGCACCGGCAGGCCGAAGATGTTGTTGAGCAGCCACTTTCCGCGCAGCACCGGCGACGTGCGATCGGGATACGACGTCGTCGCCAGCAGCGCGCCCTGCGCGAGCAGGCCGCCGCGCTGATCGTGGTTCGGCAGCGCGACGCGGCGGAAGCGGCTGCCGTACACGTCGGGGATCCCGTAATGGCGCGCGAGACGCTCGTTCACGAACGTGTAGTTCGCGTCGAGCAGATCGACGACGCTCCGGTTCTCGCGGATCGTGCTCGCGACGAAGAGCTCCGTCTCGCGGCCGAGCGCCTGCATCAGGCTCAGGTCGTAGTTCGGATAGCGCTCGGGATCGACCACCACTTCGTCGACGCGCCGCAGGTTGAGCCACTGCGCCGCGAAGTCGTCCGCGAGCGAATCGATCGCGCGCGGGTCGGCGATCATGCGCCGCACTTCGCGCTCGACGACCGGCGCGCTGGAGAGCTCGCCGCGCTCGGCGAGCGCCAGCAGCCGATCGTCCGGAATGCTGCTCCAGAGGAAGAACGACAGCCGCGACGCGAGCTCGACGTCGCGCGTCCGCGGATCGGACGACGGCGCGTGGACGCGCAGGAGGAAGTCGGGATCGACGAGCATCCGCTCGAGCGCGAACTGAATGCCTTCGTGGAAATCGCCGCCCTCGAGGCGGCGCGACTCGAAGAAGCCGGTCAGCGTCCTGACGTCGGCCGCGCGCACCGGACGCCGATACGCGAGACGCGCCATCCTCGAGAGGATCTTTTCGGCGCACGGCTTCTCGTCGGCGGCGCTCGCCGGCTCGCAGACGAAGATCGCGCGCCGCGACGGCGTGTCCTTCGGCGGTCCCGAGTTCTTGTACGGACCCCCGATATGCACCGCTCCGACGCTCGCGTAGCCCATGTAGACGTTGTCGTCCGTAATCACGCGCCCGCGCTGCAGCGGCTGCGGCAGACCCTCCGGCTCCCACAGCTCTCTCACGAACGACACGCCGACGACGTGCGAGCCGGCGCCGACCGGCGCGCGCACCTCGAGGCCGGCGTCGGCGCCGACCTGCATGTACTTCTCCCACGAGTCGTCGCCGGCGAATCCCGGCTCGCCGTCGCCCGCATAGCTCGACGCAGCCGGACGCCCCTTCGCGTCGCCGCCGACCGTGAACCGCTTCAGCAGCCGGCCGTCGAGCCGCACGTCGAGCTGCTGCGGCCATCCCATGCCCTTGATGTAGTCCTGATACTGCCGCTGCAGGCGCACCTTGACGACGTACTCGCCGTCGACCGGGAAGTCGTAGTGGATCGAGATCCCGCCCCGCGATCCGAACGGCAGATCTTCGCTCTGCCGATCGTCCTGCACGACATGCAGCGGAATCTCGAACGTCGCGACGCCGGGCCGCGCCGGCGGCAGGCCGGCGGCGAGCCGCGTCACCTGGCGCGCGACCGACAGATAGCGCTCGAGATGCGCCGGCGAGATCGACAGCGAATCGGCGAAGTTGTCGAAGCTGCCGTCCGCTGTCTCGTCGCCCGGCAGGAGCGGCGTCACGTCGACGCTCGCCGCGTCGAACGCAAACAAATCGCGAATCGCGTGGTTGTACTCGGTGCGGTTCAGACGATGGACGGCGCTGATTCGCGCTGCCGGCGGATGACGAAGCCACTCGCGATCGATCGCATCCTCGAGCGCGGCGGCGAGCGCATGATACGTCGCGGCGTCGGGGCGCGGCCTGCCCGCCGGCGGCATCGAGCCGGCGCGCAGCTTGGCGATCACGCGCTCCCACAACTCGGGATTGACGCCAGCCGCGGCCGGGTCGACACTGTCGAGCGTCAGACCGCCGGTCCGCAGGCGTTCGTTGTGGCAGCCGACGCAGTAGGTGTCGAGGGCCGCGCGGAGAGGCGCCGCGGACGGCGCGTGCGTCTGCTGCGCGCGCGTTGGAGTCTCCGACAGCCACGCGAGGCAGCCGGCGACGAAGAGCGCAGAAAGCGGCGCGCGCATGCCCTCGGGCAACCTCCGGCGTCATTTTGCCCGATGCGTTCACGAGAAGTAAAGGAGGCGGACTCGACATGCGTCCTCGCATCACAGCGCTCGCGGCCGCCCTGCTGGCGCCGGTCTTTCTCGCCTCGGCGCGCGGCGTCGTGCAGACGCGTGCACCGCGCGGCGACGCCGACTGGCCGATGTTCCGCCACGACGCGGCCGGCACGGGCCACTCGGCGCTTGCGCAGATCACGGCCGGCAACGTCGCAAAGCTGAGCCGAGCCTGGACGTATTCGCTTCAGAGCGCGACGCCTGCGCCGGCAACCGGCCGCGGCGGCGCGGGCGGACCCAATTCCGAGGCGACGCCGATCGTCGTCAACGGCGTGATGTATCTCGCGGCCGCCAACCGCGTCGTCGCGCTGGAGCCGGAGACGGGAAAAGAGGTGTGGCAGCACGACGTCTCTGGCGGCGCGCCGTCGCGCCGCGGCGTCGCCTACTGGCCGGGCGACGGCGAGCACGCGCCGCGCATCGTGTTCACCGCGGGACGCCGGTTGATCGCGCTCGATGCGAAGACGGGCGCGCTCGAGCGCAGCTTCGGCCGCGACGGCGAAGTGGACATGACGGTGCCGTACAACTCGGTGCCGTTCATCCACGACCGCGTCATCGTCGTCGGGGCGAACACGCCGCCGGGCGCCATCGGCGGCGTCGGGAACCCGCGCGCGTTCGACGTGCGCACCGGCGCGAAGGTGTGGGAGTTCACTTCCGTCGCGCAGCCGAATCAGCCGGGCCACGACACGTGGAAGGGCGACAGCTGGAAGGATCGGCTCGGCGTGAACGCGTGGCCGTTCTACTTCACCGTCGACGCCGCGCGCGGCCTGCTCTACGTGCCGCTCGCGTCGCCGATCCCCGGCGCGTACGGCGGCGATCGCGAAGGCGCGAATCTGTTCGGCAACTCCGTCGTCGCGCTCGACATCGCGACGGGAAGGTACCGCTGGCACTTTCAGACGATCCATCACGATCTGTGGGACGCGGATCCGCCGGCGCCGCCGGGGCTGTTCGACATCGCGCGCGGCGGGCGCACGATTCCGGCGCTCGCGTTGACGACGAAATCGGGCTACGTCTACGTGCTGAACCGCGAGACGGGCCAGCCGATCTTCGGCGTCGAAGAGCGCGCCGTCGCGAAGAGCGACGTGCCCGGCGAACACGCGTTTCCGACGCAGCCGTTCCCGGTGAAGCCGGCGCCGATCGCGCGCAACGACTACAAGGCGGCGGATCTCGTCACCGAATCGGACACGACCGCGGAGCACGCGGCGGCGTGCCGCGAGATCGTCGAGAAGGACGGCGTCTACAACGCCGGCCCGTTCACG